>JAENVZ010000001.1 GCA_016650315.1 Alphaproteobacteria bacterium
CGCTATTGCGGCGGTCCAGCCTGTTCCTGATCGGCTGGCTGGTGTCGGGCATTGCGGCCTTTGCGGTGTTGAGCGCGGCCTATCCGCATTATGCGCTGGTGATGGCGCCGATGGGGTGCCTGATCGCTGGCTATGCTGCGCGGCGTAATCTGGCTGGTTATCTGATGCTGGGGTATTGCCTGTATCTGTCGCTCAACAATATCGGCCTTTATGAACGGCGATTGCAGGATAATGCAGTGGTTGCGCCACAGTTGCGAGATATGGTCCGCGCGATTGCGCCCCATGTGAGCAAGGACCGGTGCCTCTATGTCTATCATGGGCCGGTTGTGCTCTATACATTGACGAAGGCGTGCATTCCGACGCGTTTTGCCTTTCCCAACCATCTGTCGATCAGCACCGAGGCGACCGGGCTGGGCGTCGATACTGTTGCAGAGGTGCAGCGGATCATTGCCGCGCGGCCAGCGGTCATCGTCGATGGGGCGTTTGGATTTCATCAGCCTAATGTGGCAACGCAACATCTGGTCCACACGGCGCTGTTGCGGGATTATCGCCCGATTGCGGCGGTGAAGGATGGCAAGGGCAGGGCGACTGTGACTGCCTATGCCCTTCAAGCGGCCAAGGGTTCGAGCACGCCATTCAAATAGGCGATGAGTTCCGCCGGGTCTGTCGTTGCCATGCGGGGGGTGGCGGTGCGGGCGGCGACAAGGGCGCTTTGCAACTCTTCGGGCGTGTTGGCGGACCAGATCAGGCCGCGGGCGACAAAGGCATCGGTGATTTCCGCCTGATGATTGTCATAATGTTCGCCCCGTTCGAACAGGCGCGGCATGGAGATGACCCGACACCCGGCGCGTAACGCCGTGATCAGCGATCCGGTGCCGCCGTGACAGATGACGATGTCGGCATCGTGGAGCAATTGCTGCACCTTTTCGAAAGGCAATGTCTCCACGATTTCCACGCCCTTTATCGGGCGCGGTTTGCGTGCGCCCGTGCCAATTTGCAGCACGACGTGTTCGGGAATATCGCCCGACGCCTTCAACGCCATGACGGTATCGACCAGCCGGTTAAAGGGCAGGGTCGCACCCACGGTGGCAAACAGGAGCGATTGCTTTTTCGGGCGATCCCCGTCCAGCAGTTTCAGCGGGTCGAAAATATGCGTGCGCGGCCAGTAACCGGCCAGCGCCTTTGACTGAACGATGCGGTGATGGGCGAGCGGCGCGGCGATTCTCGCAAAGAGTGAGGGCCGTTCGAACCGGGCAAAGGAGTCGATCAGGATGATCTGCGCGCCCATCAGCCGCGCCCAGAACATGGCGAAGAACATCGCGCCCGCCCCGGTCGTAATCAGGACGGTGGGACGTTCGCGCAAAATGATGGCCGCCGACTGCACGCAATTGCGAAGGCCGTTCCAGGCCATGCGGAAAGGCGCGCCTAGCCGCGCCTGACCGACGGCGACATGCGGAACGAAGGCGCAGCGATGCTGTTTGGCTAGGCTTTTGCCAAGCGCGGTGTCCTCGGTAATGAAAAAGGCGTCGCGGTCGCGCCAGACCGGTTCCAGGTCGAGGAGTTGGCGAACATGCCCGCCGCCCGATCCGGCCAGACAGATTTTGGGGCCGCCATGCTTCATTCTGTAACCTTCACATCCCCGCTATTGGTTGTTTCGATCTGTCCACTTAGCACAACTCTTGTCCCTGTCCTGCATTCCGTTCCGGTCGTCCATCAGTCGTGGAAGCCGCCAATCTGGCTGATGTCGTCGCTGCTTTTAGCAACAGATTCGGCCATAGGGTGAAGTGTCGGAACGCAATTGGTTAGGATGGCAATGATTACAAGCAGTTTGCGGTTTTGCGTGTCGGGAATGACGGCGGCGGCGTTGATATTGGGCCTTTCTGCGTGCGGTTGGGATTCAACAGATTCCACCCCCAAAGGCCAGGTGATTGCCACGGTTGATGGAATCGAGATCACCCAGCGTGATCTTGCCGCCGAAATGGATATGATTGGCGGGACCCATGCCGATCCGCGAGCGACGCGGCAGGCCGCATTGCAGCAGATCGTGATCCGCAAAATGCTGGCAAAGGAAGCGCGGACGCGCAAGCTGGACGACAGTGCCGATTTCGGATTGCTGAAACAGCGTGCCGAGGAATCGGTGCTTGAAAGCCTGCTCCAGCGGGCCATGATCCGCGATCTGCCTGACCCTGCTCCCGCCGATGCCCAGCGGTATGTGTCGGATCATCCCGACCTGTTTGGGCAGCGCAAGATCTTTGACGTCGAGCAGATCCGTATCAATCAGGCGGCCGACCCGGACCTTGTCGAAAAAATTAAGCCGCTGGTGACGCTGGATGAGGTGCAGGCGCTGCTGGATCGGGAGGGCGTCAAATATCAGCGCGGCAGCGGGACGCTGAATGCTCTTCAGGCCTCGTCCGACATGGTGAAGCAGATACTGGCGTTGCCGCCCGGTGAGATATTCATTCTGCCCATCGGTGGCAGCATGTTGGTCAACCGGATCGATGCCGTGCGGACAGTGCCGGTGGGCGATGACGCCGCCCGGAAATTCGCGCTCGATTATCTGAAGCAGAAGGGGGTTTCCGATACGCTGAAAAATCAGCTTGCGGAAATCATGAAGAAGAACAAGGACAGGATCCACTATCAGAAGGGCTATGGTCCGAAGGTGGCGGAGGCAGGTGAGAAGACGGCCCAATCCGGCATCTGATTTTGAAGCGGGATATGGTGACCGGCAAGATATTGAAGATCGGCCTGCTCTGGCATAGCGGTAAATCCGGCAATCTGGGCGTCGGCGCGCTGACCCTCGCCAATTTGGCGATTGCGCGGCAGGTGGCAAAAGAGCTGGGATTCGAACCGCAATTCACCATCATCGGCGTGGCGGATCGGGGCAGGGCCTATATCGGGCCGCCCGACGCCAGCCTGTACGATGTCAACAGCCGCCGGTTGATCGATCCGCGAGAGACATTGGCCGTCATCGGCGCACAGCATTGCATTTTGGACATTGGTGCAGGCGACAGCTTTGCCGATATATATGGGTTCAAGCGGTTCCTGTTCCTGTGGGTGAGCAAGATGATGGCGGTGGCGCGCGGCGTGCCGTTGCTGCTTTCGCCCCAGACCATCGGGCCGTTTACAAAACAGCCCTATCGGTGGATGGCGAAACTGGCGATGGAGCGGGCGGATGCTGTGGTGGCGCGCGATCATCAGTCGTTTGATGTGTTGAAAAGCATCGCGCCGCGCGCCCGCGCCGTGCAGTCGGTCGATGTCGCCTTCGCCCTGCTGTTCACGGATCGTTCGGCAGAGCGCGGGGGTGCGACATTGCGCGTTGGCGTGAATGTGTCGGGACTGCTGCTGAACGAGGCCGAAAGCGGGCGGAACCGATTTGGCTTGCAGGCTGATTATGCCCGGCTGATGCGGGGCTTTGCCGGGGTGATGGCAGCGCGGGAGGATGTTGAACTGCACCTGATATCCCATGCGACCTCCGATCGGGATTTGCGCGACGATGATAGGCAGGCGGCGGATCGCTTTGCAGCGGAATTTCCGGGCGCGATCCGGGTGCCGGACTTTGCCGGACCGCAGCAAGCGAAAAGCTATATTTCCAGCCTCGACTATCTGGTCGCGGGACGGATGCACGCCTGCATCGCGGCCTTTTCGTCGGGAACGCCGGTGGTGCCGGTCGCCTATAGCCGCAAGTTCAGCGGGCTGTTCGGAACGCTGGGTTATGATTTCATGCTGCCGGTGACGGGCATGGGGACCTATGCGGCCTTGGCGTTTCTGATAGAGGGACTGGAGCGGCGAGAGGTCATGCGGGCGGCGATGGCGGCGGGGATGGAGAAGATCGAGGCATTGCTGGAGAATTACCGCGCAGAATTGCGTATAGAATTGGCGGTGGCCGGGGAGTTGGCGGCGTTATGACGGGATCACCGACGCTCGAGCGGGTGTTGCGCGACGATTTGTGCGCGGGTTGCGGTCTGTGCGCGGCGGTATCGGATGGTGGAATCGTGATGACGGTGGAACGGCCCGGCTATAACCGGCCCCGGATCACGGGCGAAGTGAGTGAGGCGGCGGAGGCGGTCATCGCGCAAAGCTGCCCCGGCAGCATGATGGCGCCCTGGCGGGACGACTTGCCGCCATCGCCCTATTGGGGGCCGTCGGAGGCGATACTGACGGGACATGCCTGTGATGAAGCGGTTCGTTATGCGGGATCGTCGGGCGGGGCGTTGACGGCATTGCTGCTGTTCGCCCTGGAAAGCGGGATGGTGGACCGGATCGTTCAGATCAACGCCGACCCCGAATTTCCGACACGTAACCGGGTCGTCATATCGCGCACGGCGGATGAAGTGATCGCGGCGGCGGGATCGCGCTATGCGGCATCCTCGCCTCTTGCCTCCATTATTGAGGAACTGGAAAAAGGCGGGCGGTTTGCCGTCGTGGGAAAGCCATGCGACATATCGGCATTGCGGCAACTGGCGAGGAGCGATCCGCGAGTGGACGCGCATGTGCCGCTGAAACTATCCTTTTTCTGTGGTGGTATTCCCAGCCATGCGGGGGCCGATCGCATCTTGGCTGAAATGGGATTGGAAGACACACCGCTGGCTGAATTCCGCTATCGCGGCAATGGCTGGCCGGGGCTTGCCGTTGCGCGGACGGTGGATGGGCGCAGCGCGCAGATGAGCTATGCGCGAAGCTGGGGCGATCATCTGTCGAAGGAGGTGCAGTTCCGCTGCAAGATATGTCCCGACGCCGTGGGCGGCGCGGCGGATATCGCCTGCGCCGATGCCTGGTATGGCGGAGAAAGCGGCTATCCGCAGTTTAAGGAGCAGGACGGGCGCAGCCTGATCATGGTTCGCTCCACTCTGGCGCGAACCTTTCTGGACAAAGCGGTCGCTGCCGGGCGAATGAGGGTGAAGACGTTGGCGGAAGAGGAGATCATCCTGATGCAGCCCGCACAGGCGCGGCGCAAGCGGCTGGTGAAGGCGCGCTTTGCCGCGATGCGGCTGGCGGGGCGCAGGCCGCCTGTGGCCAGGGGGTTGTTGATCGATGAAGCGTCCCGACTGGCGCGCTTGGGGGAGAAGTTGAGGAATTTTGCCGGAACGTTTCGGCGAATGATTTCGACGACTCCCTGAATTTACGGATGAATATGGGATTTTTGGATGGCGATTTCGGGCCAGGGATGTCTGCGCGCTTCGCGGCTGGGCATGGCCGCCATGATATGTGGGATAGCGCCGTCGGTTTTGGCGCAGGAGGAACGGTCTTTGGACGTCCAGTTGAGCGGGACCGCAACGTATGACAGCAATGCCGCGCGGTCGGGCAAGACGCAGGCGGCGGCGCGCGGGCTGGTGCAGGAAGAGGGCGAGTTTCGGCCTTCGGTCAATGCCGCACTGGTTCTGCCGTTCGATCAGCACGCCTTTTTCGTGGATGCGCAGACAGGGTATGAATTCCACACGCGCAACAAACGGCTGGAGAGCGAGCGGATCGCTGTTGCAGGTGGGGTGCGCTTGCATGTGGTAGGGTGCACGCTCGATCCGGGTATGAGCTACAGGCGGCGGTTGAGTGACGTCGAGGATAGTTTTTCCAACAATGTCGGTAATGTCGAAGAGGTGACCGGGGTGAGCGGGACGTTGCGATGCAAGCGGGCGGTGGGCTTTTCGCCGGTAGCGTCGGCATCCTGGATGC
>JAENVZ010000002.1 GCA_016650315.1 Alphaproteobacteria bacterium
GCCCTGTTTCGTCTTCGCCAGATTCTCGCGGCTCAGAATATTGCGGGTCTGTTCGGTCAGCGGAGTATGCAGGGTGATGAAGTCGGCCCGCGCGAGCAGGTCCTCCAGCGACACTTTTTCCACGCCCATTTCGATGGCGCGTTCCGGGGTGAGAAACGGATCGAAAGCAACGACCTTCATTTTCAGGCCAAGCGCACGGTCGGCGACGATCGAACCGATATTGCCCGCGCCGATCAGGCCCAGCGTCTTGGACGTCAGTTCAACACCCATGAAGCGGTTCTTTTCCCACTTGCCGGCCTGGGTCGATGTGTCGGCCTCAGGAAGCTGACGGGCGAGCGCGAACATCAGCGCAATGGCATGTTCGGCGGTGGTGATCGAATTGCCGAACGGCGTGTTCATGACGACGACGCCCTTGGCCGAAGCGGCAGGTATATCGACATTGTCGACACCGATCCCGGCGCGACCCACGACTTTCAGGTTGGTCGCGGCTTCCAGAACGTCGGTCGTGACTTTCGTTGCGGAACGGATGGCGAGGCCGTCATACTGGCCGATAATTTTGATCAGCTCGTCCTTGGACAGGCCGGTGATTTCATCGACTTCGATACCGCGCGCACGGAAGATTTCTGCGGCTTTGGGGTCCATCTGGTCGGAAATGAGAACTTTGGGCATTTTGGTTGTCCTTGTGTTTTCGTCATCCCCGCGAAAGCGGGGATCCATCTCCTGAACCATCCGCTTGGCGAAACGCCGGGAGATGGATTCCCGCCTTCGCGGAAATGAAGATGAAAGAAATTAACCGCGCGCTGCTGCCCAGGCCCAGTCGAGCCAGGGACCGAGCGCTGCGATGTCGGCGGTATCGACGGTCGCGCCGCACCAGATACGCAGGCCCGCAGGGGCATCGCGATATCCGGCGACGTCAAAAGCCGCGCCCTCCTTTTCGAGCAGGCCAGCGAAGGTCTTGATAAAGGCTTCGTCGGCGCCTGCGACGGTCAGACATACGCTGGTTGTAGACCGGCTGGCCGGATCGGAGGCAAGATGGCCCAGCCAATCACGTTCCGCCACAATCTTGTCCAGCGCCGCGGCATTGGCGTTGCTGCGGGCGATCAATCCGTCGGCACCACCAATCGCCTTGCCCCATTCGAGCGCGAAGATCGCATCCTCGACGGCCAGCATCGAGGGGGTGTTGATCGTTTCGCCCTTGAACACGCCCTCGGCGAGCTTGCCCTTGGAAACGAGGCGGAACACCTTGGGCAACGGCCAGGCGGGGGTGTAGGTCTCAAGCCGCTCGACCGCGCGGGGACCAAGGATTAGCACGCCATGCGCGCCTTCGCCGCCCAGCACTTTTTGCCAGGAGAAGGTGGCGACGTCGATCTTGCTCCAGTCGATGTCATAAGCGAACACCGCGCTGGTCGCGTCGGCGAAGGACAGGCCTTCGCGGCCCGCTGGAATCCAGTCGGCATTGGGTACGCGCACGCCCGATGTCGTGCCGTTCCAGGTGAACAGCACGTCGTTCGACCAATCGACCGCGCTCAGGTCGGGAAGCTGGCCATAATCGGCGCGAATAATGGTTGGGTCGATCTTGAGCTGTTTGACGGTGTCCGTCACCCAGCCTTCGCCGAAGCTTTCCCATGCCAGCGTGGTGACAGGGCGCGCGCCCAGCATCGTCCACATCGCCATTTCAAAGGCGCCGGTGTCGGACCCCGGCACGATGCCGATGCGATGCGTGTCGGGCAGGCGCAGCAGTTCGCGCATCAGGTCGATGCAATATTGCAGGCGGGTCTTGCCGATTTTCGAACGGTGCGAGCGGCCCAGCGAATCGATGGCGAGCTTGTTTGCGGCCCAGCCCGGCGGCTTGGCGCAGGGACCCGACGAAAAATAGGGGCGTGCAGGTTTTGTGGCGGGTTTTGCAGGAAGCGCAACGGCTTCCGCGGTGCGGGTAACGTCATTCATTGTAGTCTCTCCTCACAGAGAGCACGCGCTGCGTTGGGACAGCGTGGCCCGCCGACGCTCATAAAGGCGGGCGAAAGATTGTCAAGCGACTGGAGGTGCAATGCCCCCTCGCAAGAACCATCCACCAGACCCTAGCATACTTGCTAGATACCAGATTAACCATGATATGTTGCCTCATATTCATGTGACCATGGTTACAAGGAATGCATGATTGTGATATGAGTTTCAGGGATGGTCCGGGGCCGGGAAACTAGAAAAGAAGCGCTGTTTGCGCTGATCCTGCTGCTGGCGGGATGTGGATCGGGACCCGAACGGCGGACCGGCCTGCCCACTTCGCACGTCCCCGCTTCCGCGCAGGCGCGCCAGTGTCTGGCCGACCTCCGCAGCACGGGGGTCCATTTCAGCCCCTTGCCGGATCAATATTTCGGCGGCGGCTGTCAGGCAATCAATAGCGTCAAGCTGCTCGACATCGGGACGCCGGTCACCAATCTGGGGGCGATGACCTGTCCGCTTGCTTCCAAATTCGCCGGCTGGGCGCGCTATGGCGCGCAACCGGCGGCGCGACTGATCCTGGGCAGCGAGCTTGTACGCATCGAAACCTATGGCACCTATGCCTGCCGCAATATCAACGGCAATATTTCGGGCAATCTGTCGGAACACGCGCACAGCAATGCCGTCGATGTCGCCGCCTTCGTTCTGGCGGACGGGCGCAGGATCAGCGTCAGGGATGGCTGGCAGGGGGATGATCGGGCCCGGCAGTTCCTGCGCGTCATCCATGACAGCGCCTGCAAACGCTTTCGTACCGTGCTGAGCCCCGACTACAACGCCGCGCACCGCGACCATTTCCACTTCGATATGGGTGGCAAGGGCACCTATTGCCGGTAAGACGCTTTCGATCCTCGCAATTCACAAGTCCTGACCCTAGATGGTGTAAATGACAAATAAAGAAATTGCCGAACGTAAATTCCGGCGCGCTTCCGATGACGCCAGAACCGCCAAGCGGTCCACATCCACCCCTCAGACCGGCAGCAAATCCTATAAGCTCGCCTTTCAGGACGCCGATTTTCTGCTGCGTGAGGATTTGCGACCGGTCCGGTTCCAGCTTGAATTGCTGAAGCCTGAATTGCTGCTGGATGAGGCGGGGATTGAATCGACCTTTGTTTTCTACGGCTCGGCGCGCATTCCCCATCCCGATCAGGCGCAGGCGCTGATCGATGCGGCACAGAGTGATTATGACCGCAAGGTTGCCCAGCGCCTTGCCGCCAAGGCCAAATATTATGAAGAAGCGCGCAAGCTGGCCCGGATCGCCAGCCAGTTTCCGATGACCGATGAGGGCTACCGCAATTTCGTCGTTTGTTCAGGCGGCGGCCCTTCGATCATGGAAGCGGCCAATATGGGCGCGCATGAGGTGGGCGCGGAATCGATCGGGCTGAACATCGTCCTGCTGCATGAGCAGGCGCCCAACCCGTATGTGACGCCGGAACTCAGTTTCCAGTTTCACTATTTTGCGCTGCGCAAGATGCATTTCCTGTTGCGGGCGCGGGCGCTGGCGGTGTTTCCTGGCGGGTTCGGGACGTTCGATGAATTTTTCGAAACGATCACGCTGATCCAGACTGGCAAGATGAAGCCCATCCCGGTGCTGTTGTTCGGCCAGGAATTCTGGAACCGTGTTGTCGATTTCGACGCGCTGGCAGAAGAAGGAACGATCAGCCCGGAAGACCTCAATCTCTTTCACTTCGTCGAAACGGCGGAGGATGCCTGGGAAATCGTCGAGGCCTTTTATAGCGACGAGGGTTTTCCCTAATGCGCGGCGGGTGCCGCTTCGTTTTCAGTCGGAGCAGGAGTCGCGGCGATTTCCGTCGCAGCAGGGGCTGCATCAGCGACAGGCAACGGCAGGTTTGAACCCTGCGCATTCAGATAGGCAATGATATTGGCGCGATCTTCAGGATTGCCAAGGCCCGCAAAGGTCATCTTTGTGCCTGACGCATATTTGCGTGGGCTTGTCAGCCATTCGTTGAGCGCTTCGAACGTCCAGTTGCCCGGTACGCCCTTCAGCGCGTCCGAATAGGCAAAGCCAGCGACATGGCCATGAGCCTTGCCGACAACGCCGTACAGATTGGGGCCAATGCCGCTCGCGCCGCCCTGATTGATGGTGTGGCAGGCCATGCATTTCTTGAACACTGCTTCGCCTTTGGCGGGGTCTGCGCTGGCGAGCAGGGTAGCGATGGAGGGACCAGATTCGCCTTCGCCGCCTGCGGTTTCGACGCCTTCGATCGGGTATCCCATTTTTTCGGGGCGTTCCTCATGGAACACCTTTCCACTGACGATTCCGCCGCCCAGAGCGATGATGCCCCCGAACAAGACCCAGCCAGCAATGGTATTGGAACGATCGACCATGCGCCTAAATTCCTCCGATGAGTATCCCTGTGCCCCCATAAGGGGCGCGTCCGCTTTAGCGCGCTCCCTTAATGAAGCAATTGCGAACGCGCAAGCCGTGCTTGCGAATAGGGCATTCTGGCCCTAAGCGCTCTTCCACCTATGGAAAACTATCCCCTGCCCGCCCGGCGACTTGTCGAGGAGATGACGGCGAAGGCCGCGGCCGAT
Source organism: Alphaproteobacteria bacterium (assembly GCA_016650315.1). Lineage (GTDB taxonomy): Bacteria > Pseudomonadota > Alphaproteobacteria > Sphingomonadales > Sphingomonadaceae > Rhizorhapis. The sequence goes on from JAENVZ010000002.1 coordinate 4,552, forward strand.
ACGGCGCGCGCGATTGCCTATCAGGGCGCGCCCGGCGCTAATTCTCACCTTGCCGCGCTGGGTTTCGATCCCGATTGCATCGCGCTTCCGTGCTTTTCCTTTCAGGATGCGATTGATGCCGTGCGGGAAGATAGAGCCGCTCGCGCGATCATTCCGATTGAAAATTCGCTGCATGGGCGGGTGGCGGACATGCATTTCCTGCTCCCCGAATCGGGGCTTTCGATTGTCGATGAATATTTTCTGCCGATTCACCACTGTCTGATGAGCGTGGATGATGCGCCGGTCAAAAGCGCGATCAGCCATGAACAGGCGCTGGGCCAGTGCCGTCATTATCTGCGCAAAAAGGGCATTCAGCCCATTGCTTATGCCGACACGGCCGGCGCGGCCGCACTGGTCGCAGAACGCCGGGAACCGGGCGCGGCGGCAATCGCACCCAAATTGGCGGCAGAGATTTACGGCCTGAAACTGCGCGCCGAAAATATCGAGGACAGCGGCGACAATATGACCCGCTTCGTCCTGCTGTCGAAGGATGCGACGGTCCCGGCAGACAACGGCCCGGTCATGACGACGTTTCTGTTTGAGGTGAAAAACGTTCCTGCCGCGCTGTACAAGGCGATGGGCGGCTTTGCCACCAACGGTGTCAACATGACCAAGCTGGAAAGCTATCAACGCGGCGCCAGCTTCGCCGCGACCGAATTCTATGCCGACATCGAGGGCAAGCCCGGCGATCCGGCGGTCGACCGGGCGCTGGAAGAACTGAAATTCCACAGCAAGTGGGTGCGGGTTTTGGGGACGTATCGGCAGGCTCGGTCACGTCCTATGGCCGAAGACAGCAAATAACGTTTCCCCACTGAGGTCTGGCGTTACGTGATTAGTGCGCCGCGCCCCAACTTGGCCCGGTGCCGATCTCCACGCCCAGTGGGACGCTCAACTTCACCGCTGGTTCCGCCGCGCCTTCCATGATTTTGCGGATCACTGCGCTCGCCGCTTTTACATCGCCTTGCGGCAGTTCGAAGACCAGTTCGTCATGGACTTGCAGCAGCATTTTTACATCATGCAGGCCCGCTGCCTCCAGCGCGGGACCCATGCGGACCATGGCGCGTTTGATGATGTCAGCGCTGGTGCCCTGAATGGGAGCGTTTATGGCGGCGCGTTCGCTGCCCTGACGTTCGGCCTGAATTTTGGCGTTCAGGCGCGGGAACCAGGTTTTGCGACCGAACAGCGTGCAGGTGAAGCCGGTTTCCCGCGCGACCTCCAGCGTGTGGGTGATGTAATTGCTGATGCCGGGGAAGCGTTCGAAATAGCGGCTGATCATGGCCTGCGCCTCGTCCGGCGTGATTTCCAGACGGCCCGCGAGGCCCCAGCGGCTAATGCCGTAGAGAATCGAGAAGTTGATCGTCTTCGCCCGACCGCGGGTGTCGCGGTTGACTTCGCCGAACAGCTCCATGGCGGTGGCGGCATGAATGTCCTCACCTCGTTCGAATGCTGCTTTTAGCGCCGGAACATCGGCCATGTGCGCTGCCAGCCGCAGTTCGATCTGGCTGTAGTCGGCGGCCAGAATGACATTGCCCGGTTCAGCGACGAAGGCATGACGGATCTGGCGACCGATCTCGGTACGGATCGGGATGTTCTGCAAATTAGGATCGGTTGAGCTCAGCCGCCCGGTCTGCGCGCCCGACAGACTGTAACTGGTATGGACGCGGC
>JAENVZ010000003.1 GCA_016650315.1 Alphaproteobacteria bacterium
AGCGAGGCGACCAGCGCCGCGATCATGGACAGCACATAGGAGAGAATCAGGCCATCGCGCAGCGAATAAAAAGAAAAGCCGAAGGCAGCGATACTGATCGTCCACGGCTCAACGATCGAACGCGCCCGGACCGTCGCGGCGATGTCATAGCGATAGGCGCAGGCCGCCAGCGCAATGTCCGATCCCGCTACCGCAATGATGATCAGCGGCAACAGCCCGTCAAGACCGTTGATGCTACTGTTGGGAAACAACGCCTGCGGAAAGGCGAACAGGATCGCGGCAGCAGTGACCGATGCGATCGTGCTGACCAGCATGGCATCATAAACCACATGAACATGTGGGCGATCCGTCCGGGACAGTTCGTTGGCGAGACCCCGCTTGAGGCCCAATGTCGCCAGTTGCGCCGCAAACTCCACCACCAAAATCGCGTAGGCGAAGCGCCCCAGCGTTTCAGCCCCATAAACGCGTCCGGCGATGAACAGAAAGGGCAGACGCGCAGCCAATCGCAGCAGGAAGCCGAAAAAGTTGACGCGCCCCCCTTTGGCAAGTGCGGCAATGTCCGCCTGTTCGGGGGACGCCGCACCAACCGGGCCATCGGGAGTTATTGCACCCGCCAAAAAATTGCCCCTTTATCTAAAGACGATGCTTATCACGAAGTGCGGCCCATATGTAAATTCCCGCGCGCAAGGACCGTGTCAATGGACATGCTCCTTGCGCAGAGGGCGGGCGAGAAGCGCATCCACGACCTCCGGCGCTGAAAGTGCCCCGGATAGCAATGCGCAGACAGCGTCGGTAATGGGCATGTCGACGCCCGCCTGCCGCGCTGCGGCCTGAAGGACCGGCGCGGTAAAGGCCCCTTCGGCAATGCTCCGCCGATCCGCGAGCAATTGCGCCACCGCCCTGCCTTCACCAAGACCTTTTCCAAACGAGAAATTGCGGGAATTGACCGACGAACAGGTCAGCACCAGATCGCCCAACCCCGATAGCCCCGCCAACGTCTCGACCCGCGCGCCACGCGCAAGGCCAAAGCGGGTCATTTCGGCAAAGCCCCGGCTGATGAGCGCAGCGCGGGCATTCTGGCCCAGCCCAGCTCCCTCAACCACGCCACAACCAATGGCGAGCACATTTTTGATCGCACCGCCAATTTCCGCACCGATCACATCGTCGGACAGATAGGGCCGGAATTGAGGGCGGGCGAGTCGGGTGGCAATCGCCTCTCCCAGCGCCATGTCGGTGCAGGCGAGCGTGACGGCGGTGGGCAGGCCCGCTGCGACTTCATGCGCAAAGGTTGGGCCGGAAAGCACCGCGATGGGCGCATCGGGATGGACGTCGCTCGCCACTTCGGACATCAGCCTTTGCGTTCCGGCTTCAATCCCCTTGGAACACAGGATGAGCGGTTTGTCGCCGACCGGTGCCTGCCCCAGAATCGCGCCCAGATGCTGTGCCGGCGTTACCACCAGCAGGGCATCGCAGGTCGAAAGATCGCTCAGGTCACTGGTCGCCTGTATAACTGGACTTAACAGATTGTCGGGCAGATAGATGCTGTTGCAATGCGTGTCGTTGACCGCCTGGACAACCTCGTCCTCGAACGCCCAGAGCAAGACCGGGTCACCATTGGCCGCAGCCACCTGCGCGAGCGCCGTACCCCATGCTCCCGCACCGATGATACCGATTTTCATGACCGTCATGCCTTCACCCCCGCACCGCGCGCCTTTTCCGCGTCAGGATCGAGCGGCCAGCGTGGCCGTGCCACGAAGTCCAGCCCATCTGTCAGCCCCTTCGCAAGGCGTTCTGCACCTGCCCAGCCTATCATGGCGGCATTATCGGTGCATAGCCAGAGCGGCGGCGCAACGAAGGGCAGGCCATGATCGATGGCGAGTGCCTCCAATGCGGCCCTGACGGACTGATTGGCGGCAACGCCCCCGGCAACGACCAGCGCGGTGAGGCCTTCGCTTGCTGCAATGGCCTTGCCGGTGCGGTCGACCAGGCAGTCGATGACCGCTTGCTGAAAACTGGCGGCAATGTCTTTGGCGCACCACTGCCGCGATTGGTGCGCGCGCAGGACCGCGCTCTTGAGGCCCGCAAAAGAAAAATGCGGTTCGTTCGTACCCAGCAACGGCCGTGGCAGCGGCACCGCCTTTGGATCGCCCAACGTGGCCGCGCGTTCAACGGCAGGACCGCCCGGAAAACCAAGGCCCAGCAGCTTGGCCGTCTTGTCAAACGCCTCGCCCGCGGCATCGTCGATGGTAGTGGCAAGGCGACGATAGCGCCCGACACCCTCGACACGCAAAAGCTGACAATGCCCGCCTGACACCAGCAACAGCAAATAGGGAAAGTCCAGCGAAGGGTCGGCCAGACGCGGCGATAACGCATGACCCTCCAGATGATTGACGGCGACAAGTGGTTTCCCCGACGCGAGGCTGAGCGCCTTGCCGGTGACCAGCCCCACCATCACGCCGCCGATCAGGCCGGGGCCAGCGGTGGCCGCAATGGCATCGACATCGGCAAGCGCAAGACCCGCCTCCTCAAAGACAGCCTCGACCAGCGGCATCAGTATTTCGACATGCGCGCGCGCCGCGATTTCGGGCACGACCCCACCAAAAGGGCGATGTTCGACCTCTTGCGTCGCCAGCTTGTGCGCCAATATCCGTCGGTCAGCGGTCACAAGCGCGGCCGCCGTCTCGTCGCAACTGGATTCAAGGCCCAATATGATCGTCATTGCCCTTCCCTCTACCGCGCACAAGGATTAGAGCAAGCAACGATATGACCCATGCCGACAATCCCCCGCTGTCCAGACCCCTGCGCCTTGGCACCAGAGGGTCGCCGCTGGCGCTGGTTCAGGCGCATATGGTGGCGGCCGCGCTGCGGGCTGCGCATGGATGGGGCGAAGGCGCCATCGACATTGTGACCGTGCGGACCGACGGCGACCGGATTCAGGACCGGCCATTGGCCGAAATCGGCGGCAAGGCGTTGTGGACCAAGGAACTGGACCGCGCGCTGGCCGAAGGCGTGATCGATTTTTCGGTGCACAGCATGAAGGATGTCGAAACCATCCGGCCCGAAGAAATCACTGTCGCCGCCATGCTGCCCCGTGCCGATGTACACGATCGGCTGATCGGCGCGCAAAGCGTTGACGCCCTGCCCCAAGGTGCGAAAGTCGGCACCAGTTCACCACGCCGCACAGCGCAGCTTTTGCGCTTGCGACCCGACCTTTCCATCGTGCTGTTCCGCGGCAATGTGGCGACCCGCCTTGGCCGGGTAGAGGCGGGAGAGGCGCATGCAACACTGCTGGCGGCGGCGGGGCTTATCCGGCTGGGTCAGGGCGATGTGGGGCATGACATTCCCGTCGACACCATGCTGCCCGCACCGGCGCAAGGGGCGGTGGGGATAGAGGCATTGGCCAGCAACAGCCATGTTCACGGGCTGCTCGCTGCCATAGACCATGTTGACACCAGCGACTGCGTGCGGGCCGAGCGCGCATTGCTATTGGGCTTGGGTGCCGGATGTCATTCGCCGATGGCGGCACTGGCGAGGATAGACAGCGACGCAATCCTCCTGAAAGCCGAAATTCTCACCAATGACGGGCGTGAGCATGTCTCTGGCAAGGTGCGTCTTGCCCGTGGCGATGAAAAGGCGGCGCTGGTATTGGCCGACACTCTTCTGACTGGTGCGAGTCCGGCATTGCGCGCCCTGTTTACGGCATGACCCTGCCCTTGCTGATCCTTCGGCCTGAACCGGGTGCATCGGCGAGCGCACGGCGGGCGGAAGAATTGGGTCTTCGCTGCATTTGCTATCCCTTGTTCGACGTGCACCCCTGCGTCTGGGATGCGCCTGCTCCAGCCGACTTTGACGCCATGATGCTGACCAGCGCCAACGCCGTGCGCCATGGCGGGGCTGATCTGGAACGGTACAAGCACTTGCCAGTCTTTGCCGTTGGCCAGACCACTGCGGATGCCGCCCGAGCGGGGGGATTCAACGTTGTCGCTGTTGGCACGTCGGGCGTGCAGGCGGTTTCAGAGATCATCGCAGCGCGGGGGCAGGGCAGGGTTTTTCACCCCTGCGGCCAGGACAGGCGCCCGATCAACCCCGGTTCGATCGTCATCGTGCCGCGCATTGTCTATGAAGCAGCAGAAGCAGGCGATGCCAAAGGGCTGGCGGCGCTCCTGCCGGAGGAAGCGGTTGCCCTGCTCCATTCGCCACGCGCAGGACGCCGTCTGGCGCAGTTGGTGCCAATGATCGAACGTCACAGGCTGCACCTGGCGGCGATCAGTCCGGCAGTGCTGCAGCAGGCGGGCGAAGGATGGGGATCAAGCATGGCGGCCACACAGCCCGATGACGAAGCATTGCTGGCCCTTGCCGCTGCTTTGTGCAAAAAAGACTCTGGCGATTTCTATGAGGGAAATACGACGATAATGGGCCGCGATTACGAGACCACCAGCAACCCGGCAAAGGGCAAATACAACATCCGGACCATGGCAATCATGCTGGCTCTCGCTTTTGTCGGTGGCCTTGCCGCAATGGGATGGGTGATGACCCGCTGGGATAGCTGGGCTGAAAAGGAACAGGCTATCGTTAGCGGGCAGGATTCCAGAGTTGATGAGAAGTCTTCAGTCAACGGTACTGCCGCAGGGAATGCCCGCACAGGAAAACCATTCGACGATATATTGCCGGAAAGCCATACTCAGGCGCTTAACATGCGGGTCGCGGAACTGGAAGATCGCATTTCGCGCGTCAATGTGCAGGCGCAGGCGGCGTCGGGTAACGCGGCCCGCGCCGAAGGGCTGCTGATCGCCTTTGCCGCCCGCCGCGCGCTCGATACCGGTGCCACGCTCGGCTATATCGAGGGACAATTGCGCCTGCGTTTCGGTCAGGCGCAACCGCGCGCTGTCGCCACCATCATCAATGCCGCGCATGAACCCGTGACGTTGCAGGATTTGCAGGTCGGACTGGAAGATATCGGAACCGAACTTGTCGGCAGGGGACGAAGCCCGAATTGGTGGGCCGACATTAAGCACGAAGTGGGGCAACTCGTCATCTTCCGGGAAGCGGCAACACCGTCTGCATTGCCTGAACGACGGCTGGCCCGGGCTGAACGATTGCTGGAGGCAGGCCGCGCCGACGCTGCGCTGGCCGAAGTGACGCGTATGCCGGGGCGCGCATCGGGTGGAAAATGGATGGAGCAGGCCCGCCGCTATATCGAGGCGCGACGCGCGCTCGACCTGATTGAAACCGCCGCCATCCTCGAACCGCGCCAACTGCGCGCAACCGACGGCAGCACCATCGACCAACCCTCCCCGCTCGCGCCCTAAGGCGACTTCCGCCTTTTGGCACATGATTGTGTCGGATCGGCACGACCTTTTATCGCATTTATCAATGACACGTTCAGCTTTGCACTGTAATAAAAGTGTAATTGTAACGAATGGGTCATGGAACTGCCGTGCGATTGTCTCTGCCATCAGGTCAAAAGGCGATGAAGCCCGCGGTCTTTGCCGCCCCGCCGCTGAACCTGTTGCTGCGTGAGATACGCGTCCTCGCTGACTTGTACCGGGGCGGACGAATCGGACCTGCGCTCAGAACGGACCATGACGGGCAAGGCCATAATGTCATGGTGGTTCCGGGGTTTCTCGCGGCGGATGGTTCGACGCTGATGCTGCGCCGAACGCTCAATGCCGCCAATTACCGCAGTCATGGCTGGGGTCTAGGACGTAATTTTGGCATTCGCGGCGACATATTGCGGCGGATCGACCGGCGGATGGATGCGGTGCAACGGATCAATCCGGGTCCTGCCACTCTGATTGGGTGGAGCCTTGGCGGCCTGATCGCACGGGAATATGCCAAATATGCACCGGATCGCGTGGCCAGGGTGATCACGCTCGGCACGCCCTTTTCGGGCGATCTGCGCGCCAATCATGCCTGGCGGATTTATGAACTGATCGCCGGACACCGGGTCGATTCGCCCCCGCTTGCCGTCAAGCTGACGGAAAAACCGCCTGTACCCACCTATGCGATCTGGTCACGCAATGATGGTGTCGTCGACCGCCATTGCGCCCGCGGGCTGCCGCATGAAAGCGATGTCACTATAGAGGTTGGCTGCGGTCATATGGGCTTTACGACAGCGCCGGATTCGATCGCGGCGATTTTCCGGGCGCTTCAAACTTAGGGTCAGGCCCTAAGCCAGAAACGGTTCGGCCACGTCCTTGGGTACACGCAGGATACGGCCGCTCACCCGATCAATGATCGCCCAGGTGGTCCGCGCCGCGACTTTCACCTTTCCGTCTTCGCCGACAAATTCCATCAGGCGGTCAAAACGCGCGCCCCTTGGCGGTTCGCCGATCCATGTGCGTGCCGTGACCGTTTCTCCTGCCTGCACATTGCCACGATAATCAATCTCATGCCGGGTCACGACCCAGATATAGGCATCGACATGCGCCGGATCGGCCACCGCCATCCAGTGCGCAGTGGCGACGTCCTGAATCCATTTCACCCAGACGGCGTTGTTGACATGGCCCAGTTCGTCAATGTCATTCACCGTGGCGGTGATGTCCATGATGAAGAGCGTGGGCATGGTCCTATCCCGCCACGCCCAGTTGCCACAGGATGAAGGCCATTTCCTCGGCATCTTCTTCCAGCGAATCGAAACGTCCCGACTTGCCGCCATGGCCTGCGCCCATATTGGTCTTGAGCAGCAGGATATTGTCGTCCGTTCTGGTTGCGCGCAGCTTTGCCGCCCACTTCGCCGGTTCCCAATAGGTGACGCGCGGATCGTTGAGGCCGCCGGTTATCATCATCGGCGGATAGGCCTGCGCCCTTACCTGATCATAGGGAGAATAGCTGCGAATCAGTTCGAACGCTGCCTTGTCGGTGATCGGATTACCCCATTCGGGCCATTCGCCCGGTGTCAGCGGCAGGCTTTCATCCAGCATGGTGTTGAGTACATCGACAAAGGGTACATGCGCCACTACCGCGCCCCAAAGCTGGGAATCGGAATTGGCCACCGCGCCCATCAACTCGCCACCCGCCGATCCGCCAGAAATGCTGATCTTTCCGGCACTGGTGAATTTTCGCTCGATCAGGCCCTTTGCCACATCGACGAAATCGTTGAAAGTATTGGTCCGCTTTTCCAGCTTGCCGTCCAGATACCATTGCTGGCCCAGATCGTCACCGCCGCGAATATGCGCAATGGCATAGGCAAAGCCCCGGTCGAGCAGCGACAGCCGGTTGGTCGAAAAACCCGGCGGCACCGCATAGCCATAGGCGCCATAGCTATAAAGATGCAGCGGGCCTTGGCCGTTCTTTCTGAAATCCTTCGCATAGACCACCGATACCGGGATTTCCGTGCCGTCCCGCGCGGTCACATGGAACCGCTCGGTCGCATATTTCGACGCATCATAGCCTGAAGGGATTTCCTGCACCTTCAGGACTTCCAGCTCTCCATTATCGAGATGATAGTCATAGATGGTGTCGGGCGTGACCATCGATTCATAGCCGACCCGCAGCTTCGTCACGTCATAGTCGGGATTGTCGTCCAGCCCCGCAACATAGCTTGCCTCTGGAAAGGGAATGCGTTTGGGCGTGTTGGTGGCGTAATCGCGGATTTCGATCTGGTCGAGTCCGTCCTCGCGCCCCTCGACCACATAGAAATGTTTGAAATTGGTCACGTCGGTCATGTAGAAATGCGGCGATGCCGGGATCAACTCCCGCCATTCGTCTGGCGCGTCGATGCTGGCGGTGGCTAAACGAAAATTGGGGCTGGTGTCGTTGGTGTGGATGAACAGCCTGCCCTCATGCTCATCGACATCATATTCCCGGCCTTGCCTACGCGCCGATACCAGCAGCGGCTTTGCCAGCGGATCATGAGCGGGCAGCAGCCAGATTTCGCTGGTGACATGGTCGCCCGCTGAAATGGTGATCCATTTTTCCGAACTGGTCAGGCCCACGCCGACGCGGAAGCCCTCATCCGCCTCGTGGAACAGCTCCACATCCTTTTCAACCGGATCGCCCAGCCAATGCAGGCGGGCATTGTCAGTGCGCCAGTTTTCATTGGCAAGGCCATAGAGAAAGCCCCTGTTGTCCGCCGTCCAGACGAGCGAAGACAGCGTGCCCGGAATGACATCGGGCAGCATTTCGCCGGTGAACAGATCGCACACCCGCGCCTCGAACCGTTCGGAACCATTATCGTCAATGGCATAGGCCAGATAGCGCCCATCCGGGCTGACCGAAATCGCGCCCAGGCGGAAATAGTCCTTACCCCCAGCCAATGCCGGTTCATCCAATATGAGCTGCGCCTCGCCGCCTGCAACGGGCCGCCTGTACCATTTGCGATATTGCGCGCCGGTTTCGAATTCGCGCCAATAGGTCCAGTCGCCATCCTTTTGCGGAACGCTGCTATCGTCTTCCTTGATCCGGCCCTTCATTTCCTGAAAGATCGCATCCGTCAGCGCCTTGTGTGGCTGCATCGCCGTTTCGAAATAGCTGTTTTCGGCGTTCAGATAAGCAAGAATGTCCTTGTCCTCGACCTTGGGATAGCCCGTATCCTTCAGCCAGAACCAGGGATCATCCACGCTGTAGCCATGACGTTCAAAGCTATAGGGCCGCTGCTCGGCGACAGGGGGCTTGGAAGATGGTTGGGGCAATTTGGTCATTCGATCTTTCTGAACGGAAAAAGGGGCGAGAGAAGCGTTGGCAAGATGCACCGTGCCTCCCTATGTTGGGTGCCAATGCTTAAGGTCAAGGAATGCCCGATGTCCACCTATGAAGATCGTTTGAAGGCGCTACGGGAGCAATTGAAGCGGGATCGCCTTGACGGCTTCGTCGTGCCGCTGACCGATGAGCATATGAGCGAATATGTCGGCACCTATGCGCAGCGGCTGGCCTGGCTGACGGGATTTCAGGGATCGGCGGGATCGGCGGTGGTGCTGCCTGAGGAAGCCGCGATCTTTGTTGATGGGCGCTATACGCTGCAAGTGCGCGAACAGGTGGATGGCGCGCATTGGCAATATGTCGGCGTCCCGCAAAGCAGTGTCGCGCAATGGCTGCGCGAACATACCTCTGACGGCGCGCGGATCGGTTACGATCCCTGGCTGCACACAAAAACCTGGGTGAAGCAGGCAACTGAAGCGCTGGCCAGCAAGGGAGCGGAACTGGTCGCGGTTGACACCAATCCTGTAGATGCAATCTGGCCCGACAGACCAAAGCCGAGCCGTGCCAAGCTGATCGTCCATCCTGAAAGCTATGCAGGACGGAGCGCGGCGGACAAGCGGCAGGAGATCGCCAACTGGCTGGTTTCGAAAAAGGCTGACGCGGTGGTGCTGTCGGCACTCGATTCGCTCGCCTGGACGCTCAATATCCGGGGGCAGGATGTGGAGCGCACGCCAGTCGCGCTGGCCTATGCCATCGTCCATGCCGATGCGACGGCGGATTTGTACGTTGCGCCGGAAAAACTGGCCGACGATGTGCTGCAACATCTGGGCACCGCCGTGCGCGTACACGACCGGACAAGTTTTGCCGGTGATCTGGAAGAATTTTCCGGCAAGCGCATCGTTGCCGACCCCGAGCGGGCAGTTGCCGCCATATTCGACCGGCTGGAACAGGGTGGGGCGACCGTGCTGGAGCTGCGCGATCCGGCGGTTTTGCCCAAGGCGGTCAAGAATGTAACTGAAATAGCCGGGCACAAGGCCGCGCAGGCCCGTGACGGCGCTGCCCTCTCGCGTTTCCTGCACTGGCTTTCGGTCGAAGCGCCCAAGGGCGGACTGACCGAAATGTCGGCGGCGGACCAGTTACGCGCCTTTCGTGAGGAAACCGGTCAGCTCGTCGATCTGTCCTTCGACACGATCAGCGGCGCTGGCCCCAATGGCGCGGTCGTGCATTACCGGGTCGAGGAAAAAACCAACCGCCTGATCGAACCGGGAACGCTTTATCTGGTCGATTCAGGCGGGCAATATCGCGACGGCACCACAGATGTCACTCGCGCCATAGCCATCGGTACGCCCAGTGATGAAATGCGCGAACGGTTCACACTGGTGCTCAAGGGCCATATCGCGCTTGCCCGCGCGCAGTTTCCGGTTGGCACGCGCGGATCGCAGCTTGATGTGCTGGCGCGGCAATATCTGTGGGCGGCAGGCCTCGATTACGCGCATGGCACCGGCCACGGCGTCGGCAGCTTCCTTTCGGTGCATGAGGGACCGCAGCGGATCTCCAGTTTTGGCGGCGGCGACGAACCGCTGCAACCCGGCATGTTCCTGTCCAACGAACCGGGCTATTACAAGGCGGGCGAATATGGCATCCGCATTGAAAATCTGGTGCTGGTCGAACGACGCGAGGTGGCAGGTGCGGAGCAGGATATGATGGGCTTTGAAACCCTCACCTTTGCGCCGCTCGACCGTCATCTGGTGAATGTCACCCTGCTCTCGGACGATGAACGGGCATGGCTGAACGCCTATCACGCGCGCGTTGTGGAGGTGGTGGGACCGCAGCTTGAGGGCACAGCGCGGAAGTGGCTGGAAGCGGCTTGCGCACCGCTATAAACGCTAACCAGCCGAAAGCCGTTCGTCCCGAGCGAAGTCGAGGGACGTATGACTTGGCGCGAACGTGTCTCGACTTCGCTCGACACGAACGGAAACGGATGTCAGCCCTCGCTGCTCTCTTCCGCCGCCGCATTTTCAAACCAGGCTTCGACCGGGCCGGATAGCTTGATCGTCAGCGGCTGGCCGTGACGGTCGCGCGTCTTGCCTGCTGCGACCCGGATCCAGCCCTCAGAAATGCAATATTCCTCCACATCGGTCCGCACCCGATCCTTGAACCGGATGCCGATCCCGCGCTGCAGCACGTCCATGTCGAAATGCGAGCTGCGCGGGTTGGTGGAAAGGTGATCGGGGGGCGTGTCAGTCATGTGAGCATCTCTTTAGAGTGATTTCGAGTGAAATGGAACATTTCACGGCTCGAAAATCGCGGTAAACAAGAGAGTAGACCGCGATTTTGATCCCATCAAAATCGAACAAGGTCTAGTGGCGTCATCCCGCCCTAAAGCCGGGATGACGCAATAAATCAAGCCGCCTTGGCTCGTGCCGCCTTCTTGCGATCGTTCGAATCCAGCCAACGCTTGCGCAAACGGATCGACTTGGGTGTCACCTCGACCATCTCGTCTTCGTCGATATAGGCAATCGCCTGTTCCAGCGTCAGGCGGCGCGGCGGGGTGAGGCGGATCGCATCATCCTTGCCGGTCGAACGGAAGTTGGTGAGCTGCTTGCTCTTCATCGGGTTGACTTCCAGATCGTCTGGCTTGGCATTCTCGCCAATAATCATGCCCTCGTACAAAGGTTCGCCCGGAGAAACCATCAAGATGCCGCGTTCTTCCAAGGGGCCAAGGGCGTAAGCGACCGCCTCGCCCGCGCCGTTGGAAATCAGCACGCCGTTCTTGCGGCCTTCGATCTTGCCTTTGTGCGGCCCGTATTTTTCGAACAGGCGGTTCATGATGCCGGTGCCACGCGTGTCGGACAGGAATTCGCCATGATAGCCGATCATGCCGCGTGAGGGCGCGGAAAAGGTGATGCGGGTCTTGCCGCCGCCCGATGGACGCATGTCGGTCATCTCCGCCTTGCGGATCGCCATCTTCTCAACGACCGTGCCCGAATATTCGTCATCGACGTCGATGATGACGGTTTCATAGGGTTCTTCGCGGCCATTTTCGCCATCGCGGAACAGCACGCGCGGGCGCGAAATGCCTAGCTCGAAGCCCTCTCGGCGCATGGTTTCGATCACCACGCCCAGTTGCAACTCGCCACGTCCGGCGACTTCGAAGCTGTCCTTGTCGTCGGCTTCGGTCACCTTGATCGCAACATTGCTTTCGGCTTCGCGGAACAGGCGGTCGCGGATCATGCGGCTTGTCACCTTGGTGCCTTCACGGCCCGCCATGGGCGAATCGTTTACGGCAAAACGCATCGACAGCGTCGGCGGATCGATCGGCTGCGCATGCAGCGGCTCGGTCACGCTCGGATCAGCAATCGTATTGGCCACGGTCGCGGCGGTCAGGCCAGCGATCGAAATAATATCGCCTGCCTGCGCTTCATCGACCGGCACCCGTTCAAGACCGCGAAACGCCAGAATCTTGCTGGCGCGGCCCTGCTCGACGATTTTGCCGTCAGGATCGAGCGCATGGATCGGCGCATTGACCTTGATCGATCCCGAAAAGACCAGACCCGTCAGGATACGGCCGAGGAAATTGTCGCGGTCGAGCAAGGTTACAAGGAATTTGAATGGACCATCGGGGTCGGCATTGGGCGCCGGAACATGGTCGACGATCTTGTGGAACAATGGGTCCAGCGTGCCTTCGCGGACGTCGGGATTGTCCCCGGCATAGCCGTTGCGGCCCGAAGCGAACAGCACGGGAAAATCAAGCTGATCATCATTGGCTTCAAGCGACACGAACAGGTCGAAAACCTCGTCGAGAACTTCCTGCGCACGCGCGTCATGGCGGTCGATCTTGTTGACGACGACAATCGGCCTGAGGCCCAGCGCAAGCGCCTTGCCGGTCACAAACTTGGTTTGCGGCATCGCACCTTCGGCGGCATCGACCAGCAGGATGACGCCATCGACCATCGACAGAATGCGCTCCACCTCGCCGCCAAAGTCGGCGTGGCCGGGGGTGTCGACGATGTTGATCCGCGTGCCTTCCCACTCGACGCTGGTGCATTTCGCCAGAATCGTGATGCCGCGTTCCTTTTCCAGATCGTTCGAATCCATGGCGCGTTCTTCCACACGCTGATTGTCGCGGAAAGTGCCGGATTGGCGAAAAAGCTGGTCAACCAGAGTGGTCTTGCCATGATCGACGTGCGCGATGATGGCCACATTACGAAGGCTCATGCGAAAAAACTGCCATGTGAGAGGTTTACAAGCCCGCGCCCATAGCGGTTTTGTTACAACGCAGCAAGGGGGCGAGGCGTATAGAACTGGCCATCGCTGGCGCTAGCTGACGATTTCCATCATGGTTTTCCGGTCAAGTAACGGTAAAATTCGCCGCATTTCCGCGGGTGCAATGGCAACACAGCCTTCGGTGGGCCGGGCATCGACCCAGATGTGAAAGAAAATTGCGCTACCTGCGCCGGGAACAGCCGGATCGTCATTATGACCTAATACAATGATAACATCATATGCCGCATCGTCTCGCTGCAAATGTTCGGCGGACCAAGGGCGAGGGAGACGAACCGGACGGTTATAAGCGGGATCTTTCACACCATCGGACCAGCCGTCATTGGTGCGCGTCCAGCGCCAGGGCATCGACAGAGGCTGGCCGAGTGTAACGCGACCGGGTCTCAACAACGCACCCCGAACCGGCCAGCGTCCCAATGGCGTGCAACCATCCCCCTCCTGCTTGACGTTCGCAGGGCAGCTTCCTGATCGGCCGATGACACAGGGAATGTCGATTTCCCCATAGATCAAACGCCCTTGCGTGCCATCAACCCGGATGACATTCATAGCTTGTGGCCGGTCCGGTCCCGCTTGGTGGTCAGATAATGGGCGTTATGCGGGTTCGCGGTAATGGCAAGCGGCAGGCGTTCGACCACCGTGATTCCCGCCTGTTCCAGCCCCTCAACCTTTTTCGGGTTGTTCGTGAGCAGGCGTACGTCCTTGATATGCAACAGGTCCAGCATCCGCGCGGCGACCGAAAAATCGCGCGCATCAATGGCAAAACCCAGCCGCACATTGGCGTCCACCGTATCAAAGCCCTGATCCTGCAACGCATAGGCACGCAGCTTGTTGACCAGGCCTATG
>JAENVZ010000004.1 GCA_016650315.1 Alphaproteobacteria bacterium
TAGTTGGTGAACAGCACGAAACGCTGCACATGTTCGGGCGGCGTGCCGGTATAATGTTTCAGCCGCGCCAGAGAGAAATCCGTTCGTAAACCGTCGAACAACGCCAGGGGACGGACCCCGTCGGTATCGGGAAGAAACAGGCCGTCGGCAATCTCGTCGCCGATCTGGGATAGTTCGGTAGCCGGAAAATGCCGCGCCAATTCGGTCGGCGCAATGCCGTCCAGCGCGGACATGTCCAGTCCGTCAAGCGCATAGGGAAAGGGGATTTGCTGTGTGCTTTTCCCGGTTTCAACCGTAACCCCGTAATCCTGAATCAAAAGGTCGATCTGTTCGGTCAGATAATCGCCGAACATGGCAGGGCGCGTAACGGTGGTGATGAAAGTGCCCGGCGCCGACAGCCGCGCGAATGATCGGCCATAAGGCGGCTCATCCGACATGCCGGTATAGGTGATTTTAAGTTCGGGATAACAGAAGAGCCGTTGCTTTATGACGTCTGGTCCCGGCGCTGAACCATCCACAGCAAACCGCAGCATCGCGGTACGTAAATTCTGCAATGCATCCTGATAAATCGCATCAAGCTGCGCTAATATCTCTCGCCCGCTATTGTGTTTTGTCATCAAGGGACAGGGTAGCGCGTTCACAAGGCGACGTGAAGTGCGCCATGCAAAAACACCCTGAGTGTGTCAGCTTTGACGCTATCGTAAAAATGGGCCGGCATCTGACACCTCTCTCGCAGGAAAGAAGTCAGATGCCGGTTAGTGTCCTTAAAGCTGTTCAAGCATATGTTCGGCCGACGACACCTTGTAATCGCCGGGTGCTTCAACATTGAGTTCCTCGATCACGCCGTCATTGACGATCATCGAAAAACGCTGGCCGCGCATGCCAAGGCCAAATTTGCTGCCGTCCATTTCAAGGCCCACTGCCTTGGCGAAGCTGCCATTGCCATCGGCGAGCATGGTGACTTTGCCTTCTGCGCCATTGACCTTTGCCCAGGCACCCATGACGAATGCGTCGTTGACGGCGGTGCAGGCGATTTCATCAATGCCCTTGGCTTTCAGGTCCGCAGCCTTTTCAATATAGCTGGGCAAATGCTTGGCCGAACAGGTCGGCGTATAAGCGCCGGGAACCGAAAACAGAGCGACCTTACGACCCTTGAAAAAGCTGTCGCTGTCAACGCCTTCCGGGCCATTGGCGGTCATGGTGGTAAAGGTTACCTGAGGAAACTTATCGTTTTTGCTGATGGTCATTGCGGAAGATCCTTTCCTGTTGCGGATGCGCCGCCTGAGGTCGTGTCTTGGCAGCGTTGAGTCAAGCGCGCGGTCCCATTGGGCAAAAATTTAATAGGCCATGGCTGTGACGGAGTGCCGAAAAAGGGCATGCGGCATTGGACCCGACAAGCGAACTCCTGTACCCTGTCTGATATGGATATGCCGCGCTTCTATTCTGGAAACCTGTTGCTGGCCATGCCGGGCATAGGCGATCCCAATTTCGAAAAATCCGTTATTGTCCTTTGCAACCACGATGAAAATGGCGCGCTTGGCATCAATATTGGTCAAGAAATTGCTGGTCTTTCCCTGCACGGATTGTTGGCGCAATTCGATTTGCCGGATGATCGGGTGGCCGACCGTCCCGTATTGCACGGCGGCCCTGTCGAGCGGCAAAGGGGCTTTGTGCTGCATTCGCTTGATTGGGGCGGTCAGGACATGCTGCAGGTCGGCAATCATTGGGGGCTTAGCGGTTCGCTGGATGTCCTCAAGGCCATTGCGGAGGGGAAGGGGCCGACTCGCTATCTCGTGGCATTGGGCTATGCCGGTTGGGGTGAGGGTCAACTTGACGAGGAAATGACGCGTCACGGCTGGTTCGTCGCCCCGGCCAGCGACCCGTTGCTGTTCGACACGCCCGCCAGTGATCGGTGGACCGCCGCATGGTCGGCCAGCGGTATCAACAGCAGCCTGCTGGCCCACCAGAGCGGCCACGCCTGACGATTTCACCGGAATTTCTGTTGGCGATTTGTCCATGATTGGCGGCTATGGTCCCGCCCCATGACATTGCGCGTCCTGACCCTTTCCACGCTGTACCCGGATGCCAGCCGCCCGAATTTCGGCATATTCGTGGAACGCCAGACCCGCGAACTCGCCAGCCGGGCCGGTGTCGATCTGACTGTGATTGCGCCGCTGGGGATTCCGCCTTGGCCATTGTCATTGCTGGCTCGTTACCGTGCCCTGGCACATCTGCCCATGGTGGAGCGCTATCACGGCCTGACGGTGCATCGCCCCCGGTTTTCCATTATTCCCGGCTCTGGCAGCCGTTTTCATCCGGCCAACATTATCCGTGCGATTCTCCCTCTGGCGCGGCAGTTGCACCGGCAAAATCCATTCGATGTTATTGACGCCAGCTTTTTCTATCCTGATGGCCCAGCGGCAATGGCTGTGGCGGCAGCGCTGGACATCCCCTTTTCGATCAAGGCGCGTGGCGCGGACATTCATTATTGGGGGCAGAAGACAGGTGCCGCACCGAAAATCATCGCCGCCGCCAAGGCCGCTTCCGGTCTGCTTGCCGTCTCCGCCGCCATGCGAGAGGATATGATCGCGCTCGGCATGGATGGCGGGAAAATCCGGGTCCATTATACCGGAGTGGACCTTGACCGATTCATACCCGTGCCGGACCGCACCGCTGCCAAGGCCTTGCTCGGCCTTTCAGGGCCGGTCGTTATCAGCGCCGGAGCGCTGATAACGCGCAAGGGGCAGGCAGAGCTTATTCGGGCGATTGCCATGCTGCCCGGCGTCACCTTGTTACTGGCGGGCGCTGGACCACAGCAGCGCGCCTATCAGCATCTGGCCGACACATTGGGCATCGCCGATCGCGTCCGGTTTCTGGGCAGCGTGCCTCATGCGGATTTGCCCGCCCTGTTTGGCGCAGCCGATGTCATGGCGCTGCCGTCGGTTTCCGAGGGGCTTGCCAATGTCTGGGTCGAAGCATTGGCCTGTGGCACCCCTATCGTCATCAGTGATGCGGGCGGCGCGCGTGAAGTGGTGGACAGGGCAGAGGCGGGTCGGATCGTCGCACGCACGCCTCTGACTATTGCCGAAGCGATAAACGACCTGCTGTTGAATTCGCCTGCACCGGATGCTGTCCGCCAATCCGCTTTGCGCTTTAGCTGGGAAACCAATGGCGACGCCTTGCTGGCGCATCTCGTCAAAATAGCGCGGTAGGAACTAACCCTTTATCGCTATCGAAACACCCATTTGCGATTGAGGGCGAAGACGGCAAATGGCGTCACGAACAGCATGAAGGGCACCGGCACCCATGTGGGCCAGCGCAGCCAGATCACGAAGATTTGCACCCAGAACGCATTGATCCCCAGGCTGACCAGCGAAACCAGAACGAAACGCCCGCCGCGCTGAACGGGCTTATCGCCGTTACCGTGGCCGCGAAAAGTGAAGGCGCTGTGGAGGATGAAACCCAGCGCGACCGCGAACAGATAGGCGATGGCGTTGGCGATTTGCGGATGAAGCGCAACCGGGGTCGCCAGCACCCAATACACCAGCGCCTGCAGCGCCGTCACGACAAGGCCGGTCACCACATAGCGCGCCATTTGCGAGAGCAAGGCGCGCATTTCAGGTTCCATGGCCGCAATTTCGTTCAATCTCTTCATCGCATTTCCTGCTGCGTGATCCATCGTGCCGCTTGTACCGGCTGCATTTGCGCCCTAATGCGCGGGACGCATGTTGGGAAGCGTTTCGCTCAAAACTCTGTCGGGCCGTGCCGGTCTGTCGCGTCAGGCTGCCCGGCTTGCCGCCTGGGCGCATGTGCACTGGAAAGCGTTGACCGTCATTGCATGGGTCGGCATCTGCGCGTGGTTTCTCTATGACCGATGGCCCGCCATTTACTGGCTTGGGCTGAATGATACCGACGATAATCTGCGCTTTGTGCAGGTGAAGGACTGGCTGGCGGGGCAGGCCTGGTATGACTTGCGCCAGTATCGGCTGAACCCGCCATATGGTGCGAACATCCATTGGTCGCGTATCGTCGATCTGCCCATCGCGGCGTTAATGCTGTTTTTCCGGCTGTTCATGGATGGCGGTCAGGCCGATCGGCTGGCCACGGGACTTGCACCGTTGTTGCCGCTGTTGCCGACCATGTTGGCGCTGGGCTTTGTGATGCGGCGTCTGGTCGGCGGCAATAGCTGGGTCATCGCCATCTTTGCGCCGCTTGCGACCGCGCTGGCGCTATCGATGTTCATGCCGATGCGGATCGATCATCATGGCTGGCAATTGGCCATGCTGCTGGTGGCGCTGGCAGGGCTTGCCGATCATCGCTCTGTGCGCGGAGGCCTGATCGCGGGTATTTCCAGCGCCATATCGCTGTCTATTGGCATGGAAATGATTGTTTATCTGGCTGCGACCGGAGCAGTCATTGCGTTGCGATGGGTGGCGCATGATGGCGAGGCGCGACGGATACAGTCCTATGCGCTGGGCCTTTCAGGCGGCGTCACGATCGGCTTTCTGGCCTTTGCGAGCATAGCCAATCGCGCGCCTGTGTGTGACGCGCTTTCACCTGTCTGGCTGTCGATCTTTTCAATGGCGGGCGCGGGCATGGTTTTGCTTTCGGTGCTGCCCATCCGGCACTGGCAGGGGCGACTGATTGCGGGCGGCATCATGGGCGTGGCGCTGGGCATGGTCACATGGCTCGTCTGGCCGCAATGCCTTTCCGGCGCATATCAGCTTTCTCCCGAACTGGAGCGGTTGTGGCTTGTCAATATCCGTGAGGCAAAGCCGATTTACGAACAGGCGAGCAATATCGTGACACCGCTTCTGGCCTTGCCCATTCCCGGCATGGCGACGGCGATTGCGGCGTGTTGGATATTTCGGCGGGAGCCGGGGCGGTTTTGGCCGTGGCTGACGGTCGCGCTGTTGTCGGTTTTTTCCGTCGCATTGCTGTTCTGGCAGACGCGGGTAGGGCCAGCGGCGCAATTGCTCGCCATTCCTGGAGCGGCAGCCTTTGCCTATGTGGCGCTGACCCGGCTGTTTTTCGGCAAGGGCTGGAAATTGAGGCTGGCCGCGCTTTCGGGTGTTGTCTTGATCGGCTGCATGTTCGCAGCGTATCAACTGAGCTTTGACATGGGGCTGGATAAGCCAAGCAAACGCCACAGGGAAATCCGTATGGCGGGTGCGAAATGTCGCAGCCTTCCGGCTCTGGAGGCTCTCGACCAACTGGCTCCGGCTACGATTTTCACGATGGTCGATCTGGGGCCGCGTATATTGGCAACGACGCACCATAGCGCCATAGCTGGCCCCTATCATCGCAACGGCGAGGCGATCCTTGACATTCATCACGCCTTTGGCGGCAGCCCGGAGCATTCCCGAGCCATCGCCAACAAGCATGGTGCACGCTACCTGCTCATCTGTCCCGATTTTCCCGAAGGCACCGTATATCAGGCGCGCAGCCCCAAGGGTTTTTATGCGCAGATGCTGAAGGGCAAGGTGCCGCAATGGCTGACGCTGGTGAATTTGGGGGAGGGGTTGCCCTATCGGCTCTACCGCATTGATTATAACGATAGCGCCAAGGATCAGTCGCGGCGTTGAACGAAAAAGGTACGCAGCAGGTTCGCCGCCTCGATTTCGCCAATACCACCATAGACGTCCGGCCTGTGCAGGCACTGGGGCTGCGTAAAGAAGCGGCCGCCATGTTCGACAGCGCCGCCCTTGGGATCGCTCGCGCCATAATAGAGCCGGGCGATCCGGGCGTGGGAAATCGCGCCTGCGCACATGGCGCATGGTTCCAGCGTCACCCACAGTTCGCATTCGGTCAGGCGAAAATCGTCCAATGCTTGCGCTGCCTGCCGGAGGGCCACGATTTCGGCATGGGCGGTGGGGTCGTTATCGCGGCGATTGCGGTTTTCGCCTTCGCCAATGATCGCGCCCTGATGAGTGACGACAGCGCCGACGGGCACCTCGTCCGCGTCCGCCGCCGCTTTGGCAAGGTCGAGCGCGCGCCGCATGGGCGATGGAAGCGGGAAGGCGGTCATGGCAGGGGCTTATACCGAAGAGCGCGCCCGGCTCAAATGGCAAGGACGTCCGATTTATTGGTCGCGGCACTTGCAGGATGCGCGCGCAACCGCCAAAAGCCCGGTTGACGATTCGAAGGATTACCGCTATCGGCGCTGTCTTTCCGGATGAACCCGAAGAACAAGGCTTTAAGATTATGTCGCGTATTTGCGAGCTGACCGGCA
Organism: Alphaproteobacteria bacterium; assembly: GCA_016650315.1. Taxonomy (GTDB): domain Bacteria; phylum Pseudomonadota; class Alphaproteobacteria; order Sphingomonadales; family Sphingomonadaceae; genus Rhizorhapis. Next base: position 6,233 of record JAENVZ010000004.1, read on the forward strand.
AAACCCGTCAGGTGGGTCACAATGTTTCCCACGCCAACAACAAGACCAAGCGCGTTTTCCTGCCCAATTTGCAGGATGTGACGCTGATTTCCGAATCGCTGGAAAAGAGCGTGAAGCTGCGGGTGTCGACCCATGGCCTGCGTTCGGTCGAGCATGTCGGCGGACTGGACAACTGGCTGGTCAAGACGGGCGACGAGAAATTGTCGCTGCGCGCGCGTCGGCTGAAGACCGAAATCGTCAAGAAGCAGAAGGCCGCGGCCTGAACGTTTCGGCGTACCGCCTGCGGGCGGATTGAAGAGGGCGGCTCTGTTCGGGGCCGCTTTTTTCATGGGCGCGACATGTCCTCCGGCAGCAGTTCGAATTTCAGGAACAATGTGCGCTGGAAAAATTCGTGATTATCGTCGGATGCGATCCAGACGATTTGCTTGCCATTTTCGCGTACAATCGCCAGCGCTTCGAAATTGTCGGCAAGGAGCGGTGGTCGTAGCGTAGCGATTTCCCGTGACGGGAGAAGCGTGCCTGCCTTGAGATCGCTGATGTCGATAATCGCCAGTTTGACAGTGAAGCCGTCATAGATCGTCACGCGCCGGTTGAGCGTCAGCAATGTGTTTCCGCCCAGCCAGACCGCGTCAGTGATGCGGTACCCCTGTGGGGCGTAGTAGCCCAGTTCCAGGGGCGCTGTACCCGTCTCTGCCGGGTCATGGTCAAAGACACGCAGTTGCGTGCTGTTGTGCGGTCCATAAGCGGTTTCTGCAAATATCAGGAAACGGCCATCGGGCAAGCGGACCGCAGCTTCCGCGCCGCCTGTACCGGGCCAGTCCTTCATGGCCTCTGGCTCCTGACAGGCCTCTACACGGGCAAAGGCGGGGGCATAGCGGCAGATGCGGTGGATCAGTTCGAATGTGACCCAATAGCGGCCCGATTGGGGATCATGGATCAACCCTTCGGAATCCCATTTCCATTTTGGCCAGTCGCGTTCGGCGGGGCGTATCGGCAACGGTTCGATGAATTCCCGCATTCCTCCATTTTTTTGGTCCAGCCTAAAACCAAACAGGTCGCCACCGTCGCTTAACGCGATGATGCGTCCATCGGGCCGGATCGCCATGGCGGATACGCCGCCAAAATAGGGATGGTTGCTCGATAATTCCCATCCTGCCAGATATTTCAGGCGACCGACGCGGTTTCGCTTGGGGTTGGATGCATCGAGCGCGACCGGCGTTGCGCGGATCAGCAGCGTGGTGGGGACGTCCTGCTTGTCCTTGCTGAATTGCGGCGCAGGCAACAGAAAGAAGGCCAGGAGGAGGATCAGCAGCAGGCGGGGCATTGCCGTTCTCCTACCCCGCCTTTGTGACATCTGTCATGGTTAATCTGAGGCGTGCAAACTGAACGGCGGATAACATGGTCGTTCAGTATTCGCTCAAATCGAATCGCGCATAAGGGCAGCGTCGAAGGAAGCTGGCATCGCAATAGGCAGGGCTTCAGCGTTCGGCTGTTAAGCAACTGCTTGTTTTGAAGGAAGGAGCCAAGCCATGAAAAAATTTCTGATCGCATTGAGCGCCGTCGCCGTTATGGGCACGGCCACCCTTGTTCCCACTGCGCCTGCCATGGCGCGCGACCATTATGAACGTGGCGATTATTACCGTGGCGGCGACTATGATCGCGGTGACCGCTATTACCGTGGCGACCGCCATTATCGTGGTGACCGCTATGATCGGGGCGATTATTACCGCGGTTCCGACCGTCGCTCTTATCGTAGCGATTGCGGCAACGGCGCTGGCGGCACCATTCTCGGTGCGATTGCAGGCGGGTTGCTCGGTAATGCAGCGGTTGGCCGTCATGGCGACCACACGGCGGGCGTCATCGTTGGCGCAGGTGTTGGCGCGCTCGCAGGCCGGGCGATTGACAGAGGCGATGACCGTTGCCGGTGAGGTGAGAGCCGTCTGAAATCAAGAAAGTGATTGCGCCATCCCCGCTCGTACGGGGATGGCGTTTTGATATCAGGCAGCGCTCTTGCGCCGTTCGGCCAGTTCGTCGTTCAGCATTTCCGCCAACAGGAATGCAAGCTCCAGCGACTGCGCCGCATTCAGGCGCGGGTCGCAATGCGTGTGATACCGGTCGGCAAGGCTTTCGTCCGTGATGGCGATGGCCCCGCCCGTACATTCCGTCACATTCTGCCCCGTCATTTCGGCATGGATGCCGCCTGCAAAGCTGCCCTCGGCGCGGTGAACGGCAAAGAAGCCGCGCACTTCGGCCAATATACGTTCAAACGGCCGCGTCTTGTAGCCATTGGGGGCTTTGATGACATTGCCGTGCATCGGATCGCAAGACCAGATGACCGGGTGGCCTTCACGCTGCACCGCCCGGATGAGCTTGGGCAGGCCCGCCTCGATCTTGTCATGGCCATAGCGGGTGATGAGCGTCATCCGACCCGGCTCACGCCCCGGATTGAGCGTGTCGAGCATCCGCAGCAATGCATCCGGTTCCAGGCTGGGTCCGCATTTCAGGCCAATGGGATTGCCGATGCCACGCAGATATTCAACATGGGCGGACCCTTCGAACCGGGTGCGATCACCGATCCACAGCATGTGCGCGCTGGTGTCGTACCAGTCGCCCGTCAGCGAATCCTGCCGGGTCAGCGCCTGCTCATAGGGGAGCAACAGCGCCTCATGGCTGGTGTAGAAGCTGGTGCCTTTCAATTGCGGCACCGTTTCGGGATTGATCCCGCACGCCGCCATGAAGTCGAGCGCGTCGCCAATGCGGTCCGCCATTTCGCCGAATTTCTTCGCCCATGCGCTGCGGCCCATGAAATCCAGTGTCCAGGCATGAACCTGATGCAGATTGGCATAGCCGCCTGTTGAAAAGGCACGCAGCAGGTTGAGCGTGGCCGCTGCCTGATTATAGGCGCGCACCATGCGCTGCGGGTCCGGCTCCCGGCCTGCTTCTTCAAAGGCGATGTCGTTGATGATGTCGCCGCGATAGCTGGGCAGCGTAACACCATCGATCGTTTCGGTATCGGTAGACCGGGGCTTGGCGAATTGACCGGCCATGCGCCCGACCTTCACGATGGGCAGTTTCGACGCATAGGTCAGCACCACCGCCATCTGCAGGATAACGCGAAACGTGTCGCGGATGTTGTTCGGATGAAATTCAGCGAAGGATTCAGCGCAATCGCCGCCTTGCAGCAGGAAGGACTGACCCGCCGCCACTTGCGCCAGATCCGCCTTCAGATTGCGCGCTTCGCCTGCAAAGACGAGCGGAGGATAGTTGCCAAGCTGCTGTTCCGCAGCGGCCAGCGCCTCTGCATCCTTGTATTGGGGCATTTGCTGCCCTTCATGGCTCCGCCAGCTATCAGGCGTCCAGTTCGCCGCCACGTCACGCACTCCTTCACGAAAATATCGGCCCGAGCCTATGAGCGTTTACCCCATTTTTGGCAAGCATTGGGGGAACAGATGATTCTTTTCATAAGTGAAGCCCCGCTTTGGGGGAAGGGAAAGCTTCGACTAGGGGGCTTTGGTGGATGATTGGGACAGTAATGATTGGCTCTTTTCCGCCATTCCTCATGAAGAGTCATTGTGTTCCTGCGAAAGCAGGAACCCAGAGCCACAGCCGCTTCCTGGGAGACTCTGGACTCCTGCTTTCGCAGGAGCACGCCCTCAATCCAGCAAAATCGTCCATTCCCAGCGCAACGGGTCGCCGTCCATCACTTCAACGCCCTTGGCGGCCAGCGCATCGCGGATGGCGTCGGAGGTGGCAAAATCCTTTTCCGCGCGCGCGGTCTGTCGGCGATCGAGTTCGGCTTCGATTTCCGCTTCGGTGATCCGCGCGTCCTTCGGCTTGATGCGTAGGTCGGGGCGGGCCAGCGTCAGGATATTCAGGCCGAGCGCCATGTCCATGGCTGCGGCAAGGTGTAGCTTGTCGTCCGCCGGTACCTTCTTCATCGCTAATGCTTCCTCCAACAGGGGAAGGGCGCGCGGGACCATCAGGTCGTCGGACAGCGCAGCGTCGAATTGTTCCAGCAGCGGCTGGAGTTTCGGATGAAGATTGGCTGTGAGTTTGCTCCGTAATGCACGAGGATTGTTGCCGAGGAATATTTGGGGCATATCAATCGCAGCTTCATTCTCAGCATGCGTTTTCAAACTCTCTACCGCCAATACCATGCGTTTGAGGCGTGTCAGCGCCGCGCCCAGATTTTCCGAACTGAATTCCAACTCGCTGCGATAATGTGCCGACAGGCAGAGCAGGCGATAGGCCAGCGGATGCACGCCCCGGTCGATGAGCGAAAAGAGCGTGGTGAAGCCGCCCTTCGATTTGCTCATCTTGCCACTACGATCCACCAGGAAATTATTGTGCATCCACCAGTTCGCGCCGGTGTGGTTGGTGCAACTGAACGCCTGATTCTGCGCAATCTCATTGGGGTGGTGGATTTCGCGGTGGTCTATGCCGCCGGTGTGGATATCGAACGGCTGGCCAAGGCGCTCGGCGCTCATCACCGAGCATTCGAGGTGCCAGCCCGGCGCGCCCTTGCCCCAGGGCGAGTCCCATTCCATCTGCCGCTGCTCGCCCGGAGGGGATTTGCGCCAGATAGCGAAGTCGGACGGATTACGCTTGCCCGCGACCGGATCGATCCGCGCATTGGCGGCATCGTCCCGGCCACCGGCCAGCGCGCCGTAGTCCGGCACGCTGCTGCTGTCGAAATACAGGCCGCTCTCCAGCTCGTAGCAATGCTTGTCGGCGATCTTTTCCGCAAATGCGATCATGCGCGGCACATAATCGGTCGCGACCGTCCATTCCGACGGCTCCATGATATTGAGGTCGGCGATATTCTGCTTGAACGCCTGGGTATAATGGGCGGCGATGTCCCAGATGCTTTTGGCCTGCGCACGTGCGGCCGCTTCCATCTTGTCGTCGCCCGCATCGGCGTCGGAGGTCAGATGGCCGACATCGGTGATGTTGATGATGTGGGTGACGTCATACCCCTTCCACAGCAGTGTCCGGCGCAATGTGTCGGTAAAGACATAGGCGCGCAGATTGCCGAGATGGGCGTAATTATAGACCGTCGGTCCGCAGCTATAGACGCGCACTTGGCCGGGGGTGATCGGCGCGAAAGGTTCGATCTGGCGCGTCAGACTGTTGAAGAGGCGCAGAGGTGCAGTGTCGGTCATGGCGAGAGTCTTTGGGGATGTCGGCTGACAAAATCAACTTTTTGGTGATACCACAACATTCACGTGCTCCTGCGAAAGCAGGAGCCCAGGGCCTCTCGCACAGCACCTGTGACTCTGGGCTCCTGCTTTCGCAGGAGCACGGAAGCGTCATTCCTCGTCGAACAATCCGGCCAGCTGCTCCACCATCGTCCCGCCAAGCTGTTCGGCATCCATGATCGTCACCGCGCGTTTGTAATAGCGCGTTACGTCATGGCCGATGCCGATGGCGACAAGTTGCACCGGCGAGCGGTTCTCGATCCAGTCGATCACCTGCCGCAGATGGCGTTCCAGA
>JAENVZ010000005.1 GCA_016650315.1 Alphaproteobacteria bacterium
CGCGCTGATCAGCGACCCGGCTGACTTAGCCACAGCATCGGCAGACGGCACCGCCAACGGCAATCTGCTCAACATCGGTTCCATCCGTAGCACAAGCGGCGCTGAAAGCGGCTGGACCCGGATCATCAACACGCACGGCACCCTTCTGACCGCCACTTTGAACGAAGCAACCGCTGCCACCGCCCGCGATGAACAGGCCCGCGCGGCCCGCGAACAGGTGTCCGGCGTCGATCTGGATATGGAGGCGGCGGAGTTGCTGCGTATGCAGCAGAATTATTCGGGATGCGCGAAAATCATCCAGGTAGCGCGGGAAACCTTCAAAGACATATTGAACCTGCTTTAAGGATTAGGGAATCATGGTTGCGATCACGCGTCAGACACTCGCCGATGAAATCAAGCGCCAGCAAAAGCTGACGCAGGAGATCACGCAGGCCCAAATAGCGGTTTCATCAGGCAAAAAACTGATCACGCCGTCCGATGACGTTCAGTCATGGGTGGAAATTTCAGAAATCGGCAAGATGCAGGCAAGCAATGCCGCCTGGACCGATAATGCTGCCTATGGCCAAAGCCGGTCATCCAAGGCCGAAACCAATCTGAACGAAATTAACAATTTGATGATCCGGGCGCAGGAATTGCTGGTCGCCGCTGCATCAGCGGCTACAGGGAATGGAGGACGCACAGCTATTCTGGCTGATTTGAATGGCATCCGTGAAACACTGTCGACGCTGCTGAATGAAACCGATTATCAAGGTGTACCAGTATTCGACGACAGCTCGACGGTCAAAATTCCTGTTGGGCGCGGTATCCAGATGGAAGCTGTCGGCACGCGCCAGAGTATTGCCGAAGGCATTGACGTGAATGGCACCGCGATGTCGCTCGACGATATATTGGCTTCCGCCATTGCAGCCGTGACCAGCGGTGACAATGCCGCACAGACGACCGCGCTCAGTTCCCTTGAAAAAGGTTTGAGCCATATCATTGGCGAACAGTCAAAGCAGGGCATCCGAGCCGAACGCCTGTCTTCGGTCATCGATCGCCTGGATGACGCCTCGTTGTCGCTGAACGAGAAGCGGTCGACGCTGGAGGATACCGACCTGACCGAAACCATAGCGAAGATGCAGCAAAAGCTGCTGACACTGGAAGCGGCGCAGGCGGCCTTTGCGCGGATCAATCAGAAGTCGCTGTTCGACCTGATCAGCTAGGGTCAGGACCTGTTAATTACGAGGATCGAGACAGTTCTGTCCGGGCCCTTCCACCCAATATATCTGCTCTCACCCTAAATTTTCACCCGCCGCAGCCGTTTTTCTCAATGTCGGTCCGTCAGTTTTTCGGACCGGGACCAATTGGACTTAACCGCGGGGATCATCATGTTTGCAGGTATCGGCGTAGTCGTCCTTCTCGTCATGGTATTTGGCGGGTTCGTTATCACAGGCGGCGACATTGGCCCGGTTCTCCACGCTCTGCCCCACGAAATGATGATCATTGGTGGCGCTGCTGTCGGCGCGCTGATCATCGGCAACAGCGGCGCTGATTTGAAGGCGCTGCTGGGTGGCCTGAAAAAAGTATTCGTCGGCCCAAAATACAAGAAGCAGGATTTTCTCGACTGCATCTTCCTGGTGTCCCGTCTGATGAAAACCCTGCGCGTTGAAGGGCCAGTGGCACTGGAACCGCATATCGAGGACCCCAAATCCTCGACGATTTTCGCCGAATATCCGCGGCTGATAGGCGATACGACACTCATCCATCTGATCTGCGACACGCTGCGTCTGGTCGTCGTGTCGTCCGGCACGCTCGACCCGCACGCAGTCGAAGACGTCATGGATAACAGCCTGAAGACCCATCACCATGAATCGATCCGTCCGGCGGACAATCTGCAGGGATTGGCCGACGCCCTTCCTGCATTGGGTATTGTCGCCGCCGTGCTGGGCGTGGTCAAGACCATGGGATCAATTGACAAGCCGCCCGAAATTCTGGGCGCGATGATCGGTTCCGCGCTGGTTGGTACGTTTCTGGGCGTTCTGCTCGCTTATGGCATGGTCAATCCGTTTGCCAATCGCTGCCGGTCGATCATCGAACATGACGGCGCGATCTATCACGTCGTCAAACAGATCATTGTGGCTTCGCTCCATGGCCATCCCCAACCGCTGGTCATCGAGGCGGCACGCTCGAGTCTGTCCCACGCCAACCAGCCAGCCTTTGCCGAAGTGTTTGACGGCATGAGAGGCAAATAAGCCATGGCCGCGCCCAAGAAACGGGGGTCGAACGAACCCGAACCCCGGCCGATCATCGTCAAGAAGATCATCGTTGAAGGCCATGGCGGTCATCATGGCGGGGCCTGGAAAGTGGCCTATGCCGACTTTGTGACGGCCATGATGGCGTTCTTCCTGCTGATGTGGCTGCTGGGCGCAACAACCGAACGGCAGCGTAAATCGCTGGCCGATTATTTCACGCCGACTTTGGTGGAAATGAAGCTGCAAAGCGCCGGTTCCAATGGCCTGTTCGGCGGTGACAGCCTGGTCGCCAAAGACAATTATCCAACCACCGGTGGCAAGGGCAACCGATCGATCACCATCCCGCGCGATGCAACCGGGGTGAATGACGAGGGTGGCAAAAGCATGAA
>JAENVZ010000006.1 GCA_016650315.1 Alphaproteobacteria bacterium
CCACAAGCCGCCCGCATAGACGCTATGCGGTCCGTCCTTGTCGGTTTCGCCATAAAGCTCGATCAGGCGGCGGCGGACTTCCTCGATATAATAGCCGCCAACCCGTTCAAACCGCCCCGCGCTTTGCTGCGCCACGGTGCCGAGCGGCTCGGCAACAGCGACATCATACTGCGCCCTGTCGATCCAGCCATTCTTGCGCATTTCATTAAGCACCCAGTTCCGGCGCTCCAGCGCACGGTCCATATGCCTTTCCGGCCGGTAATTGGCCGGTCCCTTGGGCAATATGGCCAGATACGCCATTTCGTGCAGCTTGAGGTCGCCCACATCCTTGTCGAAATAGGCGCGCGCGGCGGCCTGGACGCCATAGGCGTTGCGGCCAAGGAATATCTGGTTGAGGTACAGCTCCAATATCTGTTGCTTGGTCATCACCGATTCGATCCGGTAAGCGAGCAAGGCCTCCTTCACCTTGCGCACATAACTGATCTCGTTGGTCAGCAGCAGGTTTTTGGCGACCTGTTGCGTGATTGTCGACGCGCCGATCGGACGGCCGCCATGGGTCAGATTGGTGATCATCGCGCCGATGATGCCAGGATAATCAAGCCCGTGATGCTGGAAAAAGGTCCGGTCCTCCGCGGCCATATAGGCGCGGATCAACAGCGGGGGATAATCAGCATATTGCAACTGAACGCGCCGTTCCCGGGCATAGCTTTGCACCGGTTCGCCATCCACGGATCGCACGATGGTGGGCAATGGCGGCTCATATTCCAGTAATGACGTGGCGTCGGGCAGGCTGCGCGCGAATATGAACCAGATGAGCAACAGACCAAAAAGTGCAGCCCCCATCGACAGGGCGAGCAGCCTGAACCACCATTTATGCCACATCTTGCGGAAAAACGCCGCGATCCCGCCTGCATTGCGCTGCAGCTTGAACCGCAAATTTGTCTCTTCGGCCTCAACCATCACGCACCGGCTCTAGCAATTTTTACAGCGATTGCCAGTCGGGATGTGGTGCCGGATGCAAATCGAATGAAGACGGAAGCGTTTGACCCCGGAGTCCGGGTCTAGTTTTGGACCAGCTTGCGCGCAAAATGGATATCAATGGCCTTTGCTACGCCTTGCGCGATTTTCGACTGACCTTCGGGCGACGTCAGGAACCGCACGTCATTGGCGTTGGTGATATAGCCGGTTTCGAACAGAACCGATGGCGTATCGGGCGCCTTGAGCACGATCAGCGAAGCGAAGCGGTGGTAGGCGGAACGAAAATCAACCATCGGAACAGCCTCACGCTGCAACAACTTGGCAAAGCTGGACGATATGTTCATCGTCTCGCGTTGCGTCAGATCAATCAGGATCGAGGACACATCGCTGCTCTGGTCGCCCAGATTGACGCCGTTGATGATGTCGGACTTGTTCTCGCGCGCAGCCAGTCTGGCCGCCTCACGGTCAGATGCGACTTCGGAAAGGGTGTATATGGTCGCGCCGTGCGCCTCTTCATTTTCCGCCGCATCGGCATGAATGGAAATAAAGAGATCCGCCTTCATCCGGCGGGCAATGCCATAACGCTCTTCCAGCACCAGAAACCGGTCGTCGTTACGCGTCAGGGCCACGCGCACGCGCCCGGATTTCAGCAGTTCACGGCGGATCGCCCGGGCAACCGCCAAGGTGATGTCCTTTTCGCGCGTGCCAAGTTCCTTGTTGAGCGCACCAGGGTCGTGCCCACCATGGCCCGCATCGATGACGACCAGCGGCCGGGTGTCGTCGTCGGGGCCAGCCACCCGGGGCAGGTCGATGCCCTTTGCAGGTTGCGGAATGGCGACAGTGATGCCGTGCGTCCTGCTGGGCGCACGCGCGGCGTTTGCAGCGGGCGGTTCGAACGCGCTCCGCCCGCGGGCGGCCGCAGCGCTGAAATCACGGGCGTCCGTATCCCGAAGCGATAGCGTCAGCGTCTTGCCGTCAACGGCAAACTGGCCGTCCGATATGATCGCGGGGCGCGACAGGTCGAAAACGACCCGTGCCGTGCTGGGATCGAACTGGCCCTGACGAATGGCAGAGACAGCACCGCGCGCTACCCCTCCGGCGCCCGACTGCGCGCCCTGAATGTCAAGGGCGATGCGCCGGGGTCCATCCAGCAGAAAGGCGGAAGCGCCAGTGACGCTTTCATCGAACCGAACGGTTACCGTGTCGCCATTCACCTGCACGGCGCTGATGCTGCCTGCCTCAACCGGGGCAGCGAACATCGTGGCGACCAATGCAAAAAATACGGACATGGGCGCATATTTGCGTGCCGTATGTGCCCAGGTCCAGCCAAATTTCATAAATTTCGCCTTGTGCCGTTATCATCAAGCTGAAGGCGACATTAAGCAAAAAGCCGTTCGCTCCCCGTAAAGCGAAAGGGTAAACGCGTGATTCAGGATAATTTGTTCCGTGATGGCGCAATAAATTTATAGGAGACATTGCCCGCACCCGCTTCCGGTGCTAGCGGTGAAAGGTCCCGCATTGATTTTTCTGGTCAATATCGGGTTTCGCGAATCGCCATGATTGATGGCGATCAGACAGGTTGACGCTGCATGAGGCATTTTTCTTCCCGACTCCAAAACCCATCTATGGGTCTTGGCGTATGGATGCGACTGTCGCGGCCGGGCAAAATTGCCGGCCATGCCCCTGCAGCAGAGGCACATTCCACTCTTCAAACCCCGGCGAACGTCCGGCGCCAAGCGCCGCGTTTGCCTTTTTCATATCGCATGGCTCCCCGCCGTCTGGCCGCGGGCCGCCATGCCTGGAGTATAATTAATGACAATGCGTATGCTGATCGACGCGCGCCACCGGGAGGAAACCCGGGTTGCCGTCGTCAAGGGAAACCGGATCGAGGAATTTGATTTCGAATCCGCCGAGCACAAACAGCTCAAAGGAAATATCTATCTCGCCAAGGTAACACGGGTTGAACCGTCGCTTCAGGCGGCGTTCGTGGATTATGGCGGCAATCGCCATGGCTTCCTGGCCTTTTCGGAAATCCATCCCGATTATTACCAGATTCCGCGCGAAGATCGGGAGGCGTTGCTCGCCGAAGAGGCCGAACATGCCGCAGAGGAAGCCGCGCTTCGCGCCGAGGCAGATGATGCCGAAGGCGATGACGACCTCGAAGAAATGGCCCCGCCCGCTGCTCTCGACGATGAAGAGAGCGAGGACGACCATGATACGGACGAAGAGTCCGCTTCGCCTGCCAAACCCCGCAATGGCGATGGCGCGGCAGACGATCTGCGCCGCAAGCGCATGGCATTGCGCCGCCGGTACAAAATTCAGGACGTCATTCGCCGCCGGCAAGTGCTGCTGGTGCAGGTCGTCAAGGAAGAACGCGGCAACAAGGGTGCGGCGCTCACAACCTATCTGAGCCTGGCCGGTCGCTATTGCGTGCTGATGCCCAATACCAGCCATGGCGGCGGCATTTCGCGCAAGATCAACAATGTGGCCGACCGTAAGCGGTTGAAATCCATCATTGCGGAAATGAAGCTGCCCGGCACCATGGGCTGCATCGTCCGCACTGCGGGATTGCAGCGCACCAAGCCGGAAATCAAACGAGACTTTGACTATCTCGCCCGTCTGTGGGACGAGATTCGCGAAAATACGCTCAAGGCTGCCGCGCCCGCGCTGATCCACAATGACAGCGACCTTATCAAGCGCGCCATCCGCGATATTTATAACCGCGATATTGAGGAAGTGCTGATCGAGGGCGAGGACGGCTATCGCGCGGCCAAGGACTTCATGAAGCTGTTGATGCCCAGCCATGCGCGCCGGGTGCAGCAATATGCCGACGCGGTATCCTTGTTCCAGCGTCATGGCGTGGAGGATCAGCTTGCCGCCATGTACAATCCGGTGGTGCAGTTGAAATCAGGCGGTTATCTGGTCATCAACCCGACCGAAGCTCTGGTGTCGATCGATATCAACTCCGGTCGTTCGACGCGTGAGCATGGCATCGAACAGACCGCTGTTGCAACCAATCTGGAAGCTGCCCGTGAAATTGCGCGGCAATTGAAATTGCGCGACATGGCCGGTCTGGTGGTCATCGACTTCATCGACATGGAGAACAACTCCAACATCCGCAAAGTCGAAAAGGCGATGAAGGATGCGCTGAGGGATGATCGCGCACGCATTCAGGTGGGCCGCATTTCCGGTTTCGGCCTGATGGAAATGAGCCGCCAGCGCCTGCGCACCGGCGTGCTGGAAGCATCGACCCGCGAATGTCCGCATTGCGAGGGTACGGGCCTTGTCCGTACTGCCTCCTCGGCGGGACTTTCCGCGCTGCGTTTACTGGAGGAAGAGGCCGCACACGGTCGCGGCATCATCATCACGCTCCGCGCCAGCCAGGAAGCCGCTTTCTATGTCCTCAACAACAAGCGCGCCGAAATAGACGAAATCGAAACGCGCTATGGTGTCAAGATTGTCATCCTGCCCGACGGTGAAACAGAAGGCGCACGCATGTCGGTAGAGGCCAGCGGTCCACGTCCTGCCAATGTCGTCACCTTCGCCCCCATCCTTATTGAAGAAGAGGATGAGGACATCCTCGACGATGAAATGGATGAAGAGATCGAAGCCGAAATAGCCAACGAAAGCACAACCGAGCATAAAGAGCGTGAGGAAGGTGAAGGTGGCAGCCGTCGTCGTCGTCGTCGTCGCGGTCGCCGTGGCCGCCGCGATGAACGACCGGACCAGGCCGGTGGCGAGACCGCCGAAGATCAGGCTCATGCTGCCAATGTAGAGCAAATGGAAGCCGCTGATGAAGATCAGGTTCCAGAGGATGGCGCCGTCGAATCCGAGGAGGAAGCCAATCGTCGCCGCAGTCGCCGTGGCCGCCGGGGCGGTCGCCGCCGCCGGGGCGGAGAACAGCCTGCCGAGGGTGTCGGAGAAGCCGTCGCGGATGCTGTAATGGTCGAGATGGAGGCAAAGCCCTCTACTGCTCCCCAACCGCCCGTCGAAGAAACTCCCGAAGCAACGGACGAACCCGCGCCGAAGAAAACACGCCGCCGCCCACGCGCTCGCAAGGATGATGTGCAGGAAGTCGCGGTGGCCCCTGAAGCGACCGTCGCTCCTGAAGTGGTTGTTGCCGAAGCTCCGGTCGA
>JAENVZ010000007.1 GCA_016650315.1 Alphaproteobacteria bacterium
AAGGCCTTTCTCATGGCGTCCGGCGTGGCGCAGTTATGCGCGCTGGCCCGCTACACCGTTCTGGCCCGCATCCTGGGGCCTGAACAGCTCGGCCTTGCCGCGATATTGATTCTCACCGCGCAGTTTTTCGAATCCGTTACGGACAGTGGCAGCGACCGTTTTCTGGTGCAGGATCGGGGAGGTGACGACCCCGCCTTGATGAGCCTTACCCATCTGGTTTCCTTTGGCCGGGGGTTGCTGATTGCTGCCGGACTCATCCTGCTTGCCGGCCCAATTTCCCACTTGTCAGGTGCGCCGCAGCTGGTGCCCGAAATGATGGTGCTGGCAATTTCGCCCCTGATCATGGGCTTTGTCCATTGGGATTTTCGTCGTCAGCAACGCAGCAGCGATTTTCGGGCCGAAGGCAATATCGTCATGTTTTCCGAAATCGGCAGCCTGATCGCAACGACCACCGCCGTGTTGATCCTGCGGGATTTCACCGCGATCCTGTACGGCCTGATCGCGCGGTCGCTGGTGACGGTCATCGTATCGCATATCGTGGCGCAGCGGCGCTATGCGATGGGCTATGCGCGCGCTTATGCGCCGCGTCTGGCGCGCTTTGCCTGGCCGCTGATCATCAATGGCCTGCTGCTCTTCATCGGCGGACAGGGAGACAGAATTTTCATTTCCAACCAGTTGGGCGTTGCCGCACTAGGGCATTATTCAGCGGTCGCATTGCTGATCTTCTACCCCTCCGGCATGATCATGCGGTTCATGTCGACCACCTATTTGCCGCGTATTTCGGCACGGCATTCCGACCCTGCCGCATGGGACCGGGCCAGCAGCGCCTTTGCCAGCCAAACCGTCCTGATCGGCATAGCAATGCAGTTTGGTTTTGTCCTGATCGCGCCTTTCGCCGTGCCCATCCTCTATGGCGCACGATTTGAAATCGGATTGCTCCCTATTGCCCTGATCGCCATTTTGCAGACGATCCGTTTCATTCGCGCATGGCCCGGAACAGCGGCGATCGGCGCGGGCTTGAGTCATATCGTCATGATCAACAATGCGGTGCGGATGATTGCCTTCCCCGCCGCGATCACGGGTCTATCGCTGATAGGGGGCATGGAGGGCATTATCAGTGGCTTTATTTTTGCCGAATGCCTAGCATTTCTGGGCGGTTTGGTGATGGTGAACCGCGCTTTGGGGCAACCACTCATGCATGGCGGCGGCCGTTTCCTCTATTTTGTGACGGGCGCAACGTTGCTGCTGCTGACTATCCTGCTCTTCGGACAGAATTGGTGGAATGCAGCGGCGCTAATGGTCGCCGCGCTCATCATCTGGGCGATTTTGCTGGTGCGTTCCGAATGGGGGGCATTGATGAATGCGCTTGCACTCGCAGACCGGGCGACCGGCCATCGCGTTCTGCCATCATGGATATTGGGCCGCTCCGGGGATTAGGGCCGAGGATTAAAACCGCCCGGTCACCAGTTCACCGATGAATGTCACGAAACTGAGCACCAGACCGGACAGGAAAATGCGATAAGCATAGCTTAAATAGCGATATTTCTTGTGCTGGAGGACTTGCCCGTTCTGATAAATATCCCGCAACATGGTGCGGCAAACCGTTTCGTCATCTTCCATCCGGTCGATGACCCGGTCGATATAGTCCGCTTCGCTTAACCCGGTGAAGATACCAAAGAACAGGATGTTGTCGTCCGCACCTACAGGACCATGAACATGTGTCACCTTGGGCAGAACTGTCATCACCGCAAAGATGGCGGCAAAGAAGCCCGCAAAGGCCAGGATTGCGAACGGACCGAACAAGGTCCCGCTATGCATCTGTCCCATCGACAGGGTAAAAACCACGAATGCCGCGCCCATCAGCATACTCGCCTTCTGGTCCGCCATCTGGCTGAGTTGCATTTGCATTTGCTGCGATGTGCGGACCAGATGGATGGAATGCATCGACAAGTGGCGCCCCGCACCCGTCTTGCCCTGGTCCGTTCCGTCCGTTCCGCCCGTTTCGATTGTCTGCAATCCCGCCATAGACCCAAACCCCCGGGAAATATCCCAAGCATTGCACCCTTTACATATTAGGGCAAGATCATGCCCGATTGCCGCCTTATTCGCTTGCCAAAGGGGGCCTTCTGTTGGCAAGCAACCCCTCAGCATTTTGGGAATATTACAGCATGGACAACCGCCAGGACATATTCGACAGCGTTGCGACGCAGATAGAACCTTTCAACAAGAAAGGCGTGAATTTGACGGAAGCCACGACCTTCGCCGGAGATATGGAGTGGGACAGCCTGACGGTCATGGACTTCGTTGCCGCAATCGAGGATGAGTTCGACATCATCATCACCATGAACATGCAGGCTGAAATCGAAACCATCGGACAGCTTGTGGATGCGGTGGTAAAGCTGAAAGGTTGATGAGAAACGTGCTCCTGCGAAAGCAGGAGCCCAGAGCCGCAGGCACTGTCTCTCGTTACCCTGGACTCCTGCTTTCGCAGGAGCACGAAATGAAAGTATGGAATGACTGACCTTTTTTCCAAATTCGACGCCCTGATCGCCGAGCGCGAGGCATTGCTTGCGACTGGCGTGCGCGACCCGTTCTCCATTGTGATGGACGAAGTGAAATCGCCCACCCTCGCCGTCATCAAGGGCAAGGAAACCATCCTGCTCGGCACTTATAATTATATGGGCATGACTTTTGACCCCGACGTCATTCAGGCGGGCAAGGACGCTCTTGACAATTTCGGGTCGGGAACGACCGGCAGCCGCGTCCTTAACGGCACCTATCAGGGACACCGGGAATGCGAGGACGCGCTCAAAGAATTTTACGGCACCGATCATGCCATGGTCTTTTCGACCGGCTATCAGGCCAATCTGGGCATCATCTCCACATTGGCGGGCAAGGGCGATTACATCATTCTGGACGCCGACAGCCATGCTTCCATCTACGACGGCTGCGCGCTGGGGAACGCCGAAATCGTTCGTTTCCGTCACAACAGCGTCGAGGATCTGGACAAGCGCCTGGGCCGCCTGCCCGCCGAAGCCCTGAAGCTGGTGGTGCTGGAAGGCGTCTATTCGATGCTCGGCGACATCGCGCCGCTTCCCGCCATGGTCGCGGCAGTCAAAAAGCACCCCAACGTCATGATCCTGTGCGATGAAGCGCATGGCATGGGCTTTTTCGGCAAAAATGGCCGGGGCGTGTTTGAGGAACTGGGCTGCGAGGGCGACATCGACTTTGTTGTCGGCACCTTCTCCAAGTCGGTCGGTACGGTCGGCGGCTTTTGCGTGTCCAACCATCCCAAATTCGAAGTGCTGCGGCTTGTATGCCGTCCCTATGTTTTCACCGCCTCGCTGCCGCCCAGCGTCGTTGCCACGGCAGCCGCCTCTATTCGAAAGCTCATGCACGCGGGCGAAAAGCGCGCCCACCTTTGGGAAAACAGCCGCTGGCTGCACAATGGACTGACCGGCCTTGGCTTCAAACTGGGCACCGACACGCCGCAATCGGCAATCATTGCGGTCATCCTCAGCGACCAGACCCAGGCCGTTGCGATGTGGCAGGCGTTGCTGGAGCTGGGCCTTTATGTGAACATGGCCCGTCCGCCTGCTACCCCCGCTGGCACTTATTTACTGCGTTGCTCCTTATGCGCGGAGCATTCCAGCGAACAAGTCGGACAGATACTGGAAATGTTCGCTCAGGCGGGTCGTGCGGTAGGCTGCATCGCATAGAAATGCCGCCAAAATGGTGCCAAAACGGTGTCTTTTCAGGCGTTGCCGCTTGGGCTATGGTGACAGCGAGCTGGAGGCCAGGCCATTTATACGGATGAGCAGAATGTCCCGCTGTGGGCGCCAATAGGACGCTTTCTGCCGTTATTTTTTGCGGCCGGTCTGTCGCTGACGCTTGCTGCACTTTTATATTTCGTATCGCAGGCAAGCACGGAACGTGGCGAGGCTCTGACATCCCAGCGCCATAGTTTCATGGTGATGAACATCGCCCGCGCACTGGATGGGACCATTGCCAAATCCGAATATATTCTCGCCCGCTATGTGATCAGCACCGACAAGGATGTGGGTCGCCTCTATCAGTCGGAATGGCATAAGGCTGGGCAACAGCTTGAACTACTCAAGCGCGAAACGCGTGATAGTCCGCGGCAAATGATGTTGGTATCGCAATTGCGCGATGCCTATATGCAGCGTGGACGCGAACTGGACGACATAGCGCTGCGCACCAGCTATGATCAGAAAATGGGTTCGCTTGCCCGCTTTCATCAGGCAGGAAAAGCGAAAAGCCTCAGCCGGATCACATCGCTTCTAAGCCAGGTGATCAAGGGCGAAGAAGCTGTTCTGGAACGGCGCAGTGCCGCTGTCAGCGCATCGGAAACGCGATCGGATAACCTGTCGAGCACCTACCGGATTTTCGGCCTGATCATATTGGTGGGCGCGCTCGGTATGGGTTGGGCCGCGAATGCCGCGATCAGCGATCGGCGCAACGCCCGCCGTCTCGCTGAAGCGGAATCGTTGCGCGCAACCGACCTTGAGGCTGCGGTGACGGAACGGACCCATGAACTGGAAATCGCCAACGAAAGCCTGCGCCGGGAGGCGGCCGAGCGTGCCCAGGCGGAAGAAAGCCTGCGTCAGATGCAGAAGATGGAAGCAGTCGGGCAATTAACAGGTGGCATCGCCCATGACTTCAACAATATGTTGGCCGTCGTCGTCGGCGGCCTGGAACTGGCCCGGCGCAAGATGCACCAGAACCCAGCCCATGCCGAACGCCATATCGCCAATGCGATGGAGGGTGCCAACAGAGCGTCGGCGCTGACCCGGCGACTGCTCGCCTTTGCCCGTTCCGAACCCCTGTTGCCCGACACGCTCAACCCTGATGCCCTCATCAGCGGCATGACCGATCTGATCGACCGCACCATCGGTGATCAAATTCGCGTCGAAACGATTCAGGAATCGAATGGGTGGAAGATATGGGTCGATCGCCATCAGCTTGAAAATGCGATACTGAACCTTGCAGTTAATGCGCGCGATGCCATGGAAGGCAAAGGCACTCTCACCATTATGACGCGGCAGGTGCAACTCGCCGCGCAAGAAATTGGAGAGTGCACGGCAGGCGATTATATAGTCATAGGTGTGCGGGACACTGGCTGCGGTATGCCGCCAGACGTGCTCACCCGCGCTTTTGAACCCTTTTTCACGACCAAGCCCGTGGGCAAGGGAACCGGCCTTGGCCTGAGCCAGATTTTCGGCTTCGTCGGTCAATGCCACGGCGAAATCCATATTGATTCAGAGGTTGGCAAGGGAACCGAAGTCAGCCTCTACCTGCCCCGTTACATAATGGATAGCGAACATGATGCTGCGCCCGCCGCATCGGGGACAACCGATGACGCCATGCTCCATGCCGCCGGTATCGAAATATTGGTGGTCGAGGACGATCCGCGCGTTCTTTCGGCAACATTCGACGCGCTGGTGGAACTGGGCCACCACCCTGTCGCGTGCGATCATCCCAGCAAGGCCGCAAGCATATTGGCCGATCATGACACGATCGGACTGATCATATCCGACGTGCTGATGCCCGACATGACCGGTCCTGAAATGATCGCCATGTTGCGCCATTCACATCCGGGCATTCCGGTACTGTTCGTGACCGGTTTTGCTGGCGATGTTGAGGATGCGGCCATGTTTGCAGGCTGCGAGGTATTGCGTAAACCCTACACCATTTCAACGCTGTCAGCCGCCATCACCCATGCCATCGTCAATGGGCAAGCCGCTCCCCTTAGCGGATCG
>JAENVZ010000008.1 GCA_016650315.1 Alphaproteobacteria bacterium
ACCTGCGCGCCGTGCTGGCAAGCGTATTGCCGGTGATCCGGGCACGTACCGCCGGTTTGCGCGTGGAATTGCGCAAGAGCCGCGAATTGCGGGCCGATGCCGACCGGGCGCGGGCATCGCTGGTCGCCGGACGCATGATGCTGGCCGACCAGCGGGCGCAGCTTCGCCAGTTGGAGGTGCGCAAGCGCTTTGCCTCCCGCACGCTGGCGAGCAGTGCCAATCTGGAGGCCGACCGGGCCATCGCTCTGGGCGAAAAGGCGCGGGACATTGTCGACCTGATGAACCAGTTGCGCGTTTCGGGCAATGTGCGCGAGCAATTGGCGCAATTGTCCGGCCCGCTGCCCCGGCCAGCCCGGATCGGGGCGACGGTGTTGCCACAGGACGATCAGCCACGCAGGGACAGTGGCCCGCCTGCCTATCGCTTGCCGGTCATCGGGCATGTGGTGGCGGGCCTTGGCGAATTGTCGGATAGCGGGGCGCGCTCACGCGGCCTGACCATCGCTGCCCAGCCATTGGCGCAGGTCGTCGCACCGACGGGCGGACGTGTCGCTTTTGCCGGGAAATATCGGGGCTATGGGCAGATCGTCATCATCAATCATGGCAATGGCTGGACCACATTGATTACCAGTCTGGACCGCCTTAGTGTCGATGTCGGTGCGATCGTTCGGCAGGGCGACCCGGTCGGATCGGCAGGCCCCGGCAGGCCACAGGTCACGGTGGAATTGCGCCGCAACGGCCGCCCGGTGAATATTGCCGCATTGCTGGGCTGACACCGCATTCACGGCTTGCTTACCCTTTTTCATTAAATCCTTGCAGTATGAATGTGACGCAGAGGAAAGGCGGGGATCCGTGTCCGCCATCGGCGGTGGGGCATGGCGTGGGGCTAGCCGGGCTGTTTGGGCTGGGCCTGTGGATTCTGGTTGCGCGCCAGTATGGCATGGACGGCCCCTATGCGGGGATGACGGCGGTGCTGGCGTGCGGGGCGCCGATGGTGCTGTGGTCCGTGCTGATCGACAAGGTGCATCTGCGCGCATCGACCGGGATTGCCTGGAAGGCGAAACCAAAGCCGCTGCGCGACACGCTGGACATCAGCCTTTTGAAGCTGGCCGGATTATGGGCGACATGGGGCGGGATCGGCATCGTCTATTGTCTGGCGCGCTGGTATTGGGATGGCGGCTATCTGTTCGCCATGCATATGTTTGCCGCAGCCGCACCCTGGCTGTTCGGGCTTTCGATACCCTATGTGATCTGGCTTGATCGACGCATGGTGGAGCCGCGCGACGGGGCCTATGCTTTTGGCCAGATGATCATTGGATCGGCAGGACAAGCAGATCGCCCGGAGATCGCAAACCATTTGCGTAGCTGGCTGGTGAAGGGGTTCTTTCTGGCATTCATGTTGTCGATCGTCCCAGGGAATTTCGCCGACTTGATCCATGTGGGCGCGCGCGACATAGTGGCCGGGCCGGTCGAACTGGCGCGGTTCCTGATCAGTTTGATGTTCGTGGTGGATGTCGCCTTTGCGACGGTCGGCTATATGCTGACGATGAAGATACTGGACGCGCATATCCGTACGGCCAATCCCTTCATGACCGGGTGGGTGGCGGCGCTGATCTGTTACCCGCCCTTTGTGCTGATGAATAATGGCGGGCCACTCGATTATCATCATGGGACGCAGGATTGGGCCTATTGGTTTGGCGCGCATCCTGTTTTGTTGTGGGCCGTGGGCGGGGCTTTGGTGGTGCTGACGGGCCTTTACGCATGGGCTACAGTGGCGTTCGGGTTGCGCTTTTCCAACCTGACGCACCGGGGGATATTAACGCATGGGCCATACCGGCTGAGCAAGCATCCGGCCTATGTGGCGAAAAGCCTGTTCTGGTGGCTATCGACGCTGCCGTTCTTCGTCAGCAATGGAAGCCTGACCGACATGGTGCGCAATACTGCCCTGCTGATGGCGGTGAGTGGCGTTTATTACTGGCGCGCCCGGACTGAGGAGAGGCATTTGATGGCCGACCCGATGTATCGCGATTATGCGGCGTGGATGGAACGCCACGGGCCGGTGCCGCGCTTGATCGGCTGGGTGACCGGGCGGAAGCGGAGTGAGGATAGCGTGTTGCAGGCGGCGGAGTAAGCAACAAATTTGTATTCCTGCAAAAGCAGGAATCCAGAGTTGCGGACACTGCGCATGAGAATCCTGGACTCCTGCTTTCGCAGGAGTACGTCGCCGCTTAGAAGCTCATTTCTTCATAGACATGGCTGACATCGCCGTTCCATGCGCCGTGATAATGATCGAGCAGGCGTTGCGCCGGGACCTTTCCTGAACTGACGACTTCATGAAGCGCGTCCAGATAGCCGGTTTCATTGTCTCCCGAGCCATTGAAGCGAGCGCGAGCGGAAAGGCCCGATTGTGCGATGTTGAGCACCTCACCCGCAATGTCCTGGAGCGTGCGGCCACCGGGGATGGGCGCGTCGAGGGCCAGTTTCGGCACGCTGTCGCGCAACGTCTGGCGTTCCTCCATCGTCCAGTTGCTGACGACATCCCACGCGGCGTTGAGGGCGGTGTCGTCATAGAGCAGGCCGACCCAGAGGGCGGGCAGGGCGCAAATGCGGTTCCATGGGCCGCCGTCCGCCCCGCGCATTTCCATGAAGCTTTTCAGGCGCACTTCGGGGAAGGCGGTGGAGAGGTGATCGGCCCAGTCGCTTTCCCGTGGCAATTCGCCGGGAAGGGCAGGCAGTTTACCTTTCAGGAAGTCACGGAAGCTTTGGCCCGCAGCGTCGATATATTTGCCGTCGCGGTAGACGAAATACATTGGCACATCGAGGGCATAGTCAGCGTACCGTTCATAACCAAAGCCATCTTCAAACACGAAGGGCAACATGCCGGTGCGTGCCGGATCGGTGTCAGACCAGATGTGGCTGCGGTAGGACAGGAACCCGTTTGGTTTTCCTTCCTTGAACGGGCTGTTGGCGAATAGCGCTGTAGCCAAGGGTTGCAGGGCAAGCGATGTGCGAAACATCTTTGCCATTTTCGCTTCGCTGCAATAATCAAGATTAACCTGTATGGTACAGGTACGCAACATCATGTCCAGGCCCATAGTGCCGACGCGCGGCATGTGGTTCAGCATGATGCCATAGCGCCCCTTGGGCATGACGGGCAGTTCGGCGCGCGTCTTGTCGGGCCACATGCCAAGGCCCAGAAAGCCCAGGCCCAGCATGTCGCCGACATGTTTGACCTGTTCCAGATGGCGGCCGGTTTCGGCGCAGGTCTGGTGCAGATTGTCGAGTGGTGCGCCGGAAAGTTCAAGCTGGCCTGCCGGCTCCAGGCTGACTGTGCCATCGGGACCGGCAAGGGCGATGATATTCTCACCCTCGAACACCGGTTCCCAGCCATAGCGGGTAAGGCC
Source organism: Alphaproteobacteria bacterium (assembly GCA_016650315.1). Lineage (GTDB taxonomy): Bacteria > Pseudomonadota > Alphaproteobacteria > Sphingomonadales > Sphingomonadaceae > Rhizorhapis. The sequence continues at coordinate 3,402 of JAENVZ010000008.1, forward strand.
GATGAGCAGCGTGTGGATACCGCCCTTTTCCTCATAGGATGGGGCGTGATGATCCTTCTTCGAATAAACGAATTTCTCGTGCTCGGTGCCGATTTTCCACTTTTCAGGCGGCTTTTCCCCACCTTCGAACAGCGCGATCATTTGATCGCGGCTTTCGATGATGGGGTCCTCTCCACCTGAATCTGTGCGGGTGCTCATGAAGCGCCCTTAGCGGCTCCCCATGCATCGGCCAATAGGAAAGTTTTTATTCAAAACTATTGTATGATAGGTATTGTCTATCATCCCCAGTCGCCACATTGCGCCATCCATATCGCCGTAGCGGAAATGGCCGCCGTTTCGGCGCGCAATATGCGGGGTCCAAGCGATATGGAAATGGCGGACGGGTGGGCGCGGATGGCGGCGCGCTCGTCCTCGTCAAAACCGCCTTCGGGACCGATGAGGAAGGCGGCAGGGCCTTTATGGGTGACAAGAGCATCCGTCATCGGCGTGCCGCCCTGTTCATCGGCAAAGAAGAGGTGGCGGCCCGCCGGCCAGTTTTTGAGGAGGTCGGGCAGTTTTACCATGTCGGCAAGGTCAGGCAGAGCGGTGCGCCCGCATTGTTCGGCTGCCTCGACCAGATGGGCGTGCAGGCGGGACAGGTTCAGCTTGTCCACCACCGCGCGGCGGGTGAGGACGGGTTGTAGCTTTGCCACGCCCAGTTCGCAGGCCTTTTCGGCGACCAGATCGATACGCCCCTTCTTGATTGGCGCAACGCAGAGCCAGAAGTCGGGCACGGATTCGAGCGGTTTCGTCTGACGGACGATGTGGAGCGAAAGGTCGCGCTTGCGGATGTCGCGGGCCTGCGCCGCCCATTCGCCGGTGCGGTTGTCGAACAGGAGGACGATGTCGCCGTCTTTCACGCGCATGACGGAGATCAGATAATGCGCCGGGTTGCCGTCGATCGGGACGACTGCGCCCTCGGCCAGCGGCGCATCGACGTACAGACGCGGGGCGCTTTGGGGAGGCCAGGCGGGGGTTGCGGGCATATCTCTTCTATCTTTCCACTGGGGAACCAAGTCCCTATTGCCGTTCGTGTCGAGCGAAGTCGAGACACGTCTGCGCCCGGCTTCACGTCCCTCGACTTCGCTCGGGACGAACGGAGGGTGGTTTGAACGACTTCATTGTTCCCGATACCGAAGCACATGGCTTGCTCGCCATCCTGCCGCGCAGCCTTCGCCCCTATGCGATGTTGGCGCGGTTTGACAGGCCGATTGGCTGGTGGCTGCTGTTCTGGCCCGGCGCATGGGCGGTGGCGCTGGCGGGCGGAGCGGTAGAACGGTGGGATCTGGTGCTGTGGCTGCTGGTCGGCAGCATCGCCATGCGCGGGGCGGGGTGCGTGTATAACGACATTGTCGATCGCGATCTGGACGCAAAGGTGGAACGCACGCGTAGCCGTCCATTGGCGAGTGGGGCGGTTTCGGTGATGGCGGCGTGGGGCTTGCTGGTGTTGCTGTGCCTGATCGGGCTGGTCGTGCTGGTGCAGTTGTCGCCCTATGCCGCCGTGGTGGCGCTGGCGAGCCTTGCGCCGGTTGCCGCCTATCCCTTCATGAAGCGGATTACATGGTGGCCGCAGGCGTGGCTGGGGCTGGTGTTCAGTTGGGCCGCGCTGGTCGGGTGGAGCGAGATTGCAGGCGCGCTGACCCTGCCGGGGCTGATGCTCTATGCCGGGTGCATCTGCTGGGTCATTGGCTATGACAGCATCTACGCGTTGCAGGACAAGGAAGACGACGCGCTGATCGGTATCAAGTCGAGCGCCCTGCGCATGGGAAAGCATGTGCGGCTGGGCGTCGCGGTGTTTTACGCGCTGGCGCTGGTGTTTTGGGGCGCGGCGGTGTGGCAGGTGCGGCCGCAGGGTTTGGCGCTGGTGGCGCTGTTGCCGGTGGCGGTGCAGCTTTTGTGGCAGGTGGCGACACTGAAGGAGGACGGTGCGGACCCGCTGGTCAAGTTCCGGTCGAACAGGTTTGCGGGGTTGCTGATGTTTCTGGGGTGTCTGGTGGTGGGGGCGGCTTAGTCACTATCGTCATTCCCGAGCAGGCGGGAATCCATCTCCCTACACCTCGATATGGGCGGCGATGACAGGAGCTGGATCCCCGCCTTCGCGGGGATGACGAGGAAAAGGGGAAACCGTCGCACCCCTCCTCCGTTCGTGTCGAGCGCAGTCGAGACACGCCGCGCCAAGCCTCACGTCCCTCGACTTCGCTCGGGACGAACGGTTAGGTAATCGTCACCCTGGACTTTATCCCTTATGTAAAGGAGCATTTATAGTAACTGTCCCACATATGGTGGCAACTTATCAGGTCGCCTCCAAACAGTTTGGTTACGCTATCGGAAGCATGAAATGCTCCTGTAACGGGATCGAAGCCATCGGCCCGCATAACCTCACCGGTAGGATCAAAAATAATGCCGGCCCAATTATCAAGTATGCCTTCAGGATTAAATGCAACACGTATGGGTGGCCCATAATCTATGACATACGTGACACCGTCATCGGTCAGGTACTCGCTATATTGGCCGTCCGACTTATCGACTTCTGCCTTCGCTATAATCGCTTCGTAACGGCTATAGTTCGTAAGGAATTTTACCCACATCCCTGTGAATGAACCTAGCCATAGGGCGGGCAGTGAACACACCGCGGCGATGCTCAACAAGATTGGTACAATAAGTACTGCAACTACCCGATTTCGAAGGCTTAAATCTCCCGTTCGTACAAACTTCACACCCCGAACAATGAGCAGAAGGCCAATACCCAAGCCTAAAGTTGCAATGAGCGGAAGGCCCAGAAGTGCAAGTAGAAATAGGATGGGCGCAGACCAAGATCCGATGAAACCGATAATGACCAATGCACCAAGCACTGCTAAAAATAGTAAGGCAGAGTACTTAAGATAATCCCTCACATCTTCCCCCTCACTCCGCCGCCAGCAATTCCTCCGCCCCACCCAGATCCACCGACACCAACCGGCTCACGCCCTTTTCGATCATCGTCACGCCGAACAACCTGTGCATACGGCTCATGGTGACGGCGTTGTGGGTGACGATGAGGTAGCGGGTGCGGGTGTCTTGCACCATTTTGTCGAGCAGGTCGCAGAAGCGTTCGACGTTGGCGTCGTCCAGTGGCGCATCGACTTCGTCCAGGACGCAGATCGGGGCGGGGTTGGTGAGGAACAGGCCGAAGATCAGGGCAATGGCGGTCAGCGCCTGTTCGCCGCCTGACAGCAGCGTCAGGGTGGAGAGTTTTTTGCCCGGTGGCTGGGCCATGATTTCAAGGCCGGCCTCAAGCGGGTCGTCGCTGTCTATGAGTTTCAGATGCGCCTGACCGCCGTTGAACAGGGCGGTG
>JAENVZ010000009.1 GCA_016650315.1 Alphaproteobacteria bacterium
CCCATTGCTCGCGGGTGAATATCTTATAGGCGAAGAGTTCAAGCATCAACTATTTTACTTCTCGGACTCGCGTTGCTTCAACTAATTTATCCTTCAATCCCTGCAATGCATCAATCGTTTCGTCATCAGAATTGAATTGTTTTTCTAAAAATTCTTGACCTTTTTTGTCATTATTTCTTTGAAAATATACCTGTGCCCGATTGGAATATATGCTTGATTTTACGACACCATCGAGGAGCTTTCTAATATCTTCTATTAATTCGTCTTGATAGAGTAGTTCCGCGTCATTTAAAAGTTGTACCAGCTTACGCCAATGGTCGTCATCAATCCTACCGTCGCGCAGGAATGCGGCGTCAATTTCTCTCATCCTATTGACGCACTCTCGCCGTTCTTGCAGCAAATTTAGCTTGAAATCTTGAACCCGAAGTTTGTGACCCTGCCCATTAAGTTTGTGCGCTAAAATGCTGATAATGAGAGCGGCGAAAGATATTAAAAGTGCAACTAGAGCGCTCGCTGCCGTCGTGTTGCTCATTCAGCCTCCTTGGAATCCCCCTCGACCTCTTCTTCCTCGTCGCTTTCTTCAATCTTCGCCGCGCTGACCACATGTTCATTGTCGGCAACGTTGAACAAACGCACACCCGCCGAATTGCGGCCAATGACGCGTAAGGAATCAAGCCCCATGCGGATGAGCTTCGCCTGATCGGTGACGAGCATCAACTGATCGTCCTTATTGGCTGGGAAGCTGGCGACGACCGGGCCGTTGCGCTCGATATTGTCGATATTGGTGATGCCCTGACCACCCCGGCCCGTACGACGATATTCATAGGCGGACGATAGTTTGCCATATCCATTGGCGCAGACGGTGAGGATGAACTGTTCCTGATCCACCAATTGCTGGAACCGGTCGGCTGCCATGGTTGGCTCACCTTCCTTTTCCGGCTTCCAGGGGGCAAAGCGCAGATAATCCTCACGCTCTTCCTGGTTAGTGCCGACGCGGTGGAGGATGGAGAGCGAAATGACCTCATCGCTATCTTTCAGCGTCATCCCGCGCACGCCGGTTGAGGTGCGACTCTGAAATTCGCGGACATCGGTGGCGGCAAAGCGGATTGCCTTGCCATTCCGCGTGGCCAGAAGGACGTCATCCCCTTCGGTCAGCAGGGCGACGCCGATCAGGCGATCAGTTGCATCCTCGTCAAACCGCATCGCAAACTTGCCGTTCGTCGGGACATTGGTGAAGGCATCCATGCTGTTGCGCCGTACGCCGCCATGCGCGGTGGCGAACACGACATGCAGGTTCTTCCACTCTTCCTCATCATCCGGCAGCGGCAGAACGGTCTGGATGATTTCGCCATTGGCAAGCGGCAACAGGTTGACCATTGGCCGTCCGCGTGTCGCCGGGCCGCCCTCGGGCAGGCGCCAAACCTTCATGCGATAGACCTTGCCGTGATTGGAGAAGAACAGCACCGGTGTATGTGTGCTGGTCACAAACAGGTTGGTGATGGCGTCTTCATCCTTGGTCGTCATGCCAGCGCGGCCCTTGCCGCCGCGCGCCTGAGCACGGAAACTATCGAGGCTGGTGCGCTTGATATAGCCTTGCAGAGTCACGGTCACGACCATGTCCTCACGCTCGATCAGGTCTTCGTCGTCAATCCCGTCGGCGGCGGGCGCGATGAGCGAGCGACGCGGGGTGGCGAACTCGTCGCGCACGGCTTCCAGTTCGCCGCGCATCACCTCATAGAGTTTTATGCGGTCGCCAAGGATTGCGAGATATTCTTCAATATGGATTGCAAGACCTTGTAACTCATTGCCAATATCATCACGCCCAAGTGCGGTCAGGCGATGGAGGCGTAGGTCGAGTATGGCCCGGACCTGCAACTCGCTGAGTTTGTATGTTTCGCCATCAACTTCATGTTCGATGGCTTCGACAAGCTTGATATAGGCCGCAATCTCCGCCACCGGCCATTCGCGCGCCATGAGCGCTTCGCGCGCGGCGAGCGGGCTTGAGGAACCGCGGATGATGCGGACAACCTCGTCCAGATTGGTGACCGCGATAACAAGGCCGAGCAAAAGATGCGCCCGTTCCCGCGCTTTGTTCAGTTCAAACTTGGTGCGGCGGGTGATGACCTCTTCACGGAACTTGATGAATGCATCGATGATGTCGCGCAGGTTCAGCAGTTCGGGGCGACCGCCGCGAATGGCGAGCATATTGGCGGGGAAGCTCGATTGCGCCGGGGTGTGGCGCCAAAGCTGGTTCAACACGACCTCTGGTGTGGCATCGCGTTTCAGGTCGATCACGATACGCACACCAAGGCGATTGGATTCGTCACGGATGTCGGACACGCCCTCAATCCGCTTGTCCTTGGCGGCATCGGCAATTTTTTCGACAAGACCATTTTTACCGGTTTGATACGGAATTTCGGTCAGGACGATGGACCGGCGGTCGCCGCGGCCTTCCTCCACTTCATATTTCGACCGGACCATGATCGAACCGCGTCCCGTGTGATAGGCGGATCGCGCACCTGACTGGCCAAGGATCGTCGCGCCCGTGGGAAAATCTGGTCCTGGTACGATTTCAATCAGTTCATCCACGCTGATCGCCGGATTGTCGATATAGGCGAGGGCTGCGGCAATGACTTCGCCCAGATTATGCGGGGGAATATTGGTTGCCATGCCAACGGCAATGCCGCCCGCGCCATTGACCAGCAGGTTGGGGAAGCGCGCCGGCAATACCTGCGGTTCGCTTTCCGAAGCGTCGTAGTTGGGCGTGAAATCGACCGTATCCTTGTCGAGATCATCCAACAGGCTGTTGGAAACTTTGGCCAATCGCGCTTCGGTGTACCGCATGGCGGCGGGATCGTCCGGGTCCATCGATCCGAAATTGCCCTGACCGTCGATCAGCATGACCCGCATCGACCAATCCTGCGCCAAACGGGCGAGCGCCATGTAGATCGCGCTGTCGCCATGGGGGTGATATTTACCCATGACGTCGCCGACGATGCGGCTGCATTTGCGATAAGGGCGCCCCGCGACATAGCCTGCTTCCTGGCAGGCATAGAGGATGCGGCGATGCACGGGCTTCAATCCATCGCGTACGTCCGGCAGGGCGCGGCTGACGATGACGGACATGGCGTAGTCGAGATAGCTCGACTTCATCTCGTCAACGATATTGATGGGTCTGATGTCCGAAGGATCGGCGAGTAATGTCTCGTCGGTGCTCAAATGTTTTACTCTTTTTTGCTGAGTGACAGTTCGGTGACGCTTCTAGCCGAGGGGTCGGGTTATGTCACCCCTCGCGCACGCGCACGCGTGAGAAAATATGGGATCATCGACGGATGAAGCGCCACACGGACTCCGATGAACCTTTCTGGTCGTAGCTATAACCATCGCTATCGAAAAATTTCAGCGATTCGGCATTCGTCAGGTGATGTTCGCACATGTACCGCGCCATCATTCCGCGCGCCCTTTTTGCTCCGAAACTGTTAAATCGCAGACCCTTGGGGCCTTCTTCGCGGAAGTCGATGTCGATGACATGGATATGCGGCGGAACATGGTCCTTTGCAGCCTTCCAATATTCGTTGCTGGCCAAGTTTACCAATATGCTTGTGCCCAGTGCCTGCATATCGTCAGCGATCAGGGCCGCGATGCGCCCGTCCCAATAGTGATAGAGATTTTTGGCGTTTGGCGCCCAGCGTGTCCCCATTTCCAGTCGATAAGGGCGAATGGCGTCAAATGGTCGCAACAGGCCATAGAGGCCCGATAATATGCGCACATGATTCTGCGCGAAATGCAGCGATTCTTCTGGAAGGCTGCTTGCCTCGAATCCGATATAGACGTCTCCGGCGAAGGCCATAATGGCGGGCCGTTCCGGTTGATCGAAGAAATTGGCATAACGCCCAACGTTCAGTTCGGCCAATGCATCTGAAATATGCATCAGCTTTTTCAGGTCTTCAGCTTTCAGCTTTGCCGCAGCGCGCGCCAGTTCGTCGGTTTGCGAGGCAAAACGCAGCGAAGTTACCGGCATGTCTGGAAGAGCCGAACTATAGTCGAGTGATTTGGCGGGCGAAAGGAGGGTGAGCATTGGTCCGGCCTAGCCGAGCACAAGCGGTCGGTCAAAGGCGTTGTAAACGCGTTCAACCGGTATTCAGTCACGACTGTCTAGGCCCGGAAACGAGAGTTGGTCTTGTGCAGGACCAGCGCGGCATCTAGGGACATTACCTAAGCCGTATCAAGGATGTGTTTGGAGGGTAATATTATGCGTTTCGTTTCTCCCTTGGCCCTTGGCCTTTTGCTGACGATCACTGGTGTTGCCGTAGTGGGCGCATCGCCCGCCATTGCCGCGCAAAAGGAAAAAGCGCCAAAGCAGAACTTCAGCGGCGGTTTCCGTGCGCCTGCATCTGAACTGCAAAAGGCGATCACAGCCAAGGATTTTGAAGTCGCCAAGACCAAGCTGGCGCTTGCCGAAGCTGCAGCGCAAACGCCTGATGACATTTATACCCTTCACCTTCTTCGTCTTCAGCTTGGTCTGGGCCTCAATGATGCAGCGATGCAGCGCGCCGGCGTCGAGGGAATGCTGGCGAGCGGAGCATCGCCGGAAAGCGAAGTCCCCAAATATCATTTTTATGCTGGCCAGTTCGCTTTGAACGCGAATGATGTCGATGCCGGGATTTCTCACCTGCAAAAGGCGATTGATGCGGGTTATCCGGGCAGCGCCTCGCATGTGTTGCTCGCCGAATCCTATTTCAAGAAAGCGACCTCGACGGCGAAGGGCAATCAGTTGACAGCTGATGGAAAAGCCGCCGTACAGGCTGGGCTGCCGCATCTCAAGCATGGCGTGGAAATTGAAAAAAGCGCTGGCAACGCGGTACCCGCTGGCTGGTATGAACGGGGTTTCCAGCTTGCCTATCTTGCGGGTTTGCCGCAAGCAAGCGACTGGGCGATGATGACGGTCGATGCAGCCCCGAATACGAAGAACTGGCGGAACTTGCTGCGTGGGTATCAGGATACGCATCGCACACTGACAAAGGCCGAAAATCTGGACCTTATGCGCTTGATGCGCGCGACCGGTGCGTTAGAGAGTGAATATGACTATTCCGAATATGCTGAAGCGGCGGTCAGCAGTGGTCTGCCTGGTGAAGCCAAGTCAGTGATAGATGAAGGTCGCAGCAAGGGCAAAGTCGGTCCATCGCGTCTGGCCGAAATCTACAGCATCGCCAATGGCCGTGTCGCTGCTGACAAGGCTGGCCTTTCTGCAGGAGAGCGCGACGCGGCCAAGGCGGCGAATGGCAAGATCGCATTATCCACCGCCGACGCCTATTTGGGTTACGGTGAATTTGCGAAGGCGGCTGATCTGTATAAGCTGGCGTTGCAAAAAGGTTCAGTCGATGCCGGTGAAATCAATACGCGCCTTGGCATTGCGCTTGCCCGGTCAGGCGACTTGCCCGGTGCGAAAGCCGCGTTTGAAAAGGTTGCGCCGGGAGTACGGCAGGACATCGCCAAATTCTGGCTGGTCTGGCTCAGCAAGCCGCAAGGCTGATCTGGACATGTTAATGCGAAAGGGAGCAGAACTCCTCTGCTCCCATTTTCGTATCCGGTCGTTGTGATTGTGCCATTGCGAAAGATTCTATGAAATATTCTGCCTGGAACGACTCGTTTCGCATAATGCTCACACTGGGCGCAGCCATGGTGCTTGCGCCCCCGACCGGTGCTTATGCAGCCCAAAAGAACCGAACGCCGGACTATGTTCTCGGCAATGATTTTCGTATGGCGGCGCGCAATGTTCAGGCAGCAATGGATATGGGCGACACCGTTACCGCCAGCGCCCGGATGGGATCGCTTGAGGCGGTCGCTCGCACAGGTCCCGAAAAATATGCTGCCGCAGCGCTCCATATGCAGTTGGCGGCGAAGCAGGCTGATCTGACCGGGCAGCGAAAGGCGTTGAGTGCGATGCTGGAAAGCGGCGGAGCGCCCGAAAGCGATATACCCTATCTTCGGTATCTGGCCGGCTATTTCAGTTTCATGCTGAATGAGTTGAACGACTGTGTGGCACAGATAACCTACGCGCGCCAATTGGGTTATGTCAGTCCGCAAGCAATGCTGATACTGGCGGACGCCCATCTGCGGATGGGTAAATATCCGGAAGGCATGGCCTTTTTATCTCAAGCCATGGCACAGCAACGTGCAGCAGGCGGAAACGTCGATGCGTCATGGTATGACCGGGCGGCATCCTTCGCTTATAAGTCCAAGGACTGGAGCGGCCTTGCATCCTGGTACAGGCAGAAAATCATGCAGTATCCGGCGCCGGAAAACTGGCGCAGCGCGATCAGTAATTATCTGGATAATCCGGCTCTGACGTCAGCGATGAAGCTGGACCTCTATCGTCTGATTTCCGCGAGTGACGCATTGGCGAGCGAACGTGATTATCAGGCCTATGCGCAGGCGGCGGTCGATAATGGCCAATATGGCGAGGCCAAGGTGGTTATTGAGGCTGGCCGTGCCGACAGCACTTTATTGACGGGCGAGGCGGTCACGGCAGGCTTGTACAAGACCGTCGGAGCGCGAGCAGGCAAGGACAAGGTGAAGCTTGCCACGCAGGCAGCCAAGGTTTCAACCGCGGGCGAGGCGGCCAATGGTTATCTGGCGCTTGGCGAATATGGGCGTGCCGCCGGACTCTATCGAACGGCGCTGACACAATCATCAGCGGATACGGGACAGATTAATACCCGCCTGGGCATCGCGTTGGCACGTTCGGGCGATCGGGAAGGCGCCCGGCAGATGCTTTCCGCTGTGACCGGGCCATGGGCCGACATCGCTCAATTCTGGTTGTTATGGGCAAGTCCGGCGGCGGCTTCACTGCCAACGCCAGGATAAGCTGTCATTTTCGCAACGGGACGCCCGGCAAATTTTTCGCAGTGCGGATCGTAAGCGAAGTTTTGACGCTCACCACATTAGGCGCAGGCGTAAGTTGCGAGGTCAGAAATTGCTGAAAGCTTTGCAAATCGCGCGCTACGACCTTCAACATGAAGTCGATTTCGCCGTTCAACATGTGGCATTCACGCACTTCCGGCAGTTGCGCGACATGATCTTCGAACGCCTTTAAATCAGCTTCGGCCTGACTTTTCAGGCTGACCATCGCAAAAACGGTAATGCTGTAACCAAGCGAGGCTGGATCGATCATCGCATGGTAGGATTTGATCGCGCCATTATCTTCCAACGAACGCACTCGGCGCAAACAGGGTGGCGCGGTCAGGCCCACCTTTTTCGCTAGATCCACATTGGTCATGCGGCCATCGTCTTGCAATTCGGCCAATATCTGCATGTCAATGTCGTCAATGTTCATTCCAGCCATGAACTTGCAATAACCTTTCCTGTTGATGCGCCAGATAATAATAATATTTCAGGTAAATGCAATTGTCCCACTATGCGACGTTTCAATCTGGTATCTTCCTATTTCGCACGAACCGGCTTATCCCGAATGTTAATGAAAGATTAGGAAAGTTCGGGAGTCCGAATTGCGCTTCAACGACATATTGCAGACTGTCCTTATGGCGCAGTCACCAAGCGGCAACGGGGCGGTGACCCGTTGGCGGCAGTGTGTCGATTTGCTGGCTCAATTCGACCGGGCAGATGGTGAGGGGATAGCCCCCGCTGATCGGAAATCGCTGCTGAATATACTAGAATCCATGCGCGACCAGATTAGCGAGCGGCAACGGATATCCACAGTTGTGGACTTGGGCAGCCGTTTGCGTTCGCCCACTCTTGTCCGTTTCTTTGCCGCGGACCGGTCAGCGATTTGCGCGGCGGCAATGGCTCGCGCGACATTGCCCGATGGGTTGTGGTCCGAACTGATTGGTGAGTTGTCACCTACCGCGCGGGGCATATTGCGCCACCGCCGCGACCTGGGTCCGCTTGCGCGGCGGGCAATCGATAACTTTGGCGCGCATGATCTGGTGCTGACCAATCGCATGGCCGTTGATGCGGGAGCCGA
>JAENVZ010000010.1 GCA_016650315.1 Alphaproteobacteria bacterium
GCGCTGCTGTTCCTGGGCGCTGGCTCAGTCATCCATGCCATGCACCATGAACAGGACATGCGCTATTACGGCGCGCTGCGTAAGGAAATTCCGCTTACCTTCTGGGCTATGATGGCTGGCACGCTGGCGATTACGGGCGTCGGAATCATCAACGTATTCGGCTTCGCGGGCTTCTATTCGAAGGATGCGATCCTGGAGGCGGCTTATGCGTCCGGCGGCGGTGGCATCGGCGCCTTCTATGTCGGCGCATTCGCTGCGCTCCTCACCAGTTTCTATAGCTGGCGGCTCATTTTCCTGACCTTTTTCGGCAAGGCGCGCTGGGCGGCATCCGAACATATTCAGCACGCCATTCATGGTCAGCATGAAGATCCCGAGGATGAAGCCCCAGCGCATGAACATGACGACCATGCCGTCCCCAGCGGCACCGGCGGCTATCATCCGCATGAAAGCCCGTGGAGCATGTTGATCTCGCTGGGCGTGCTGACGCTGGGCGCGGTTTTCTCAGGTTTTATCTTCCATTTGCCGTTCGTCGATGCCGAACATGGCATGGAATTCTGGAAAGGCAGCATCGCCTTTAAAGAACATCTCATGCACGCCATGCACGGTGTTCCGATGTGGGTAAAGCTGGCTCCGGGCGGAGTGATGCTGATTGGCCTGTACATCGCCTTCATGGCCTATATGCGGCCCTTGGCATGGCCGGAAAGGTTCACCAGCCAGTTCGCGCTGCTGTACCAGTTCCTGCTCAACAAATGGTATTTTGACGAGCTGTATAATGTGCTCTTCGTCAAGCCTGCCTTCGCCATTGGCCGCTTTTTGTGGAAGGCGGGCGATGAAGGCACGATCGACCGCTTTGGTCCCAATGGCCTCGCTGCGGCGGTCGTCTTGGGCGGCAAATATACGCGAAAACTGCAGTCCGGCTATCTTTACACTTATGCGTTGGTGATGCTCATCGGCCTCTCCGCGGCAGTAACCTGGGCGATGGTGCGCTGATATGAACCAGCTCGATTTTCCGATCCTTTCCTTAATGCTCGCTGTGCCGATGGCGGCGGCGATTGCCTGCCTGTTTGTGGAGGCGAAGCTGGCGCGGTGGATTGCCCTTGTGGCAACGCTGGTCGATCTCGCGCTCGGCATTGTCTTGTGGGCCAATTTCCAGACGGTCATGGATGCACCGCAATGGCAATTTACCGAATATGCGCCGATTTTTGGCCGTTTCGCCTGGGCCATGGGCATCGATGGCATTTCGCTGATGCTGATCATGCTGACGCTGTTCCTGATGCCCATCTGCATCGGCGCGAGCTGGATCAGCATCGACAAACGCGTCGGCGAATATATGGCGGCATTCCTGCTGATGGAAACGCTGATGATCGGCGTGTTCACTGCGCAGGACATTTTCCTCTTCTACATCTTCTTCGAAGCCGGACTGATCCCGATGTACCTCATCATCGGCATATGGGGCGGCGCGAACCGGATTTACGCCAGCTATAAATTCTTCCTCTACACGCTGCTCGGCTCGGTGTTGATGCTGGTCGCGATGCTGTGGATGGTTCGCGTGGCAGGGACGACCTCAATCCCGGTTCTGCTCGAATATGATTTCCCGACTCAGGCCCAGACATGGCTCTGGTTGGCCTTCTTCGCCAGTTTTGCGGTCAAGATGCCGATGTGGCCGGTCCATACATGGCTTCCCGACGCGCACGTACAGGCGCCGACCGCAGGCTCGGTGATCCTGGCGGGTGTTTTGCTGAAAATGGGCGGCTACGGCTTCATCCGCTTCTCGCTGCCCATGTTCCCCGATGCCTCGGCGCAATTGGCATGGCTGGTCTTCGGCCTCTCCATGGTGGCGGTCATTTATACCTCGCTTGTGGCGCTGGTGCAGAGCGACATGAAAAAGCTCATCGCCTATTCGTCGGTCGCGCATATGGCGATCGTGACCGCCGGCCTCTTCGCCTTCAACCAGCAGGGCATCGAAGGCGCAATGATGGTCATGCTTGGCCACGGCCTTGTGGCGGGCGCGTTGTTCCTGTGCGTCGGCGTCATCTACGATCGGCTGCACACGCGGGAAATTGCGCGCTATGGCGGGTTGTCGATCAACATGCCGCGCTACGCCATTCTTTTCATGCTGTTCACCATGGCCTCAGTCGGCCTGCCCGGAACCAGCAATTTCGTCGGCGAACTGCTTTCATTGATCGGCATTTATGAAGCGAGCAGCTGGGTCGCGCTGATCTGCGGCACCGGCGTCATTCTGGGTGCAGCCTATATGCTCTATCTCTATCGCCGCGTGTGTTATGGGGAACAGGTGAACGCGGACGCAGCGGCCATGCCCGATCTTTCGATGCGGGAAATGTGGTTGCTGGCGCCCATCGCCGCCGTGGTCCTCTGGATGGGCGTTTACCCTGAAAGTTTCCTTGCGCCGATGCGGCAGGATGTCCTGACCCTCGTTGCGCGAACAGCATCGGCCAAGCCTGCGGGTGACGCGCATTTCAAGATGGGGGAGGCCAAGGCTGCCGAACCAATGGATCATCATGGTGCTGAAGGGGAGGCACATTAATGTTTGAAGCATCCTCTTTGCTGATGGTGATGCCGGAACTCATTCTGACGGGTGCGGCGCTGATCCTGTTGATGGTCGCGGCCTATGCCGGTGACCGCGCGACGCAGGCGATAAGCTGGTTTTCTGTGCTGTCGCTGGCGGCGGCGGGTGTCGCGCTGCTGTGTCCGACGACGCATGGCATCGCCTTTGACGGCCTGTTCCGCGCCGATGCCTTCGCAGCGTTTGCCAAGCTGTTGATCTATGTATCGGCTGCGGTCTGCATCATTGTTGCGCCGCGTTTCTTTGCTCAGGGCGGCGCACTGCGGGCAGAATATCCGCTGCTGATTCTGTTTGCGTCCATCGGCATGGGCATGATGGTGTCGGCGGGCGATCTGTTGACGCTCTATGTCGGCCTCGAACTCAACAGCCTTGCCGCCTATGTTCTGGCCAGCTTCATGCGCAAGGATAATCGTTCGGCGGAAGCGGGCCTGAAATATTTCGTTCTCGGCGCATTGGCGAGCGGCATCCTGCTCTATGGCATGTCGCTGCTTTATGGCTTTACCGGCACGACCGGCTTTGGCGGTATATCGGCGGCGATGAAGGACGGCATTTCGAACGGCGAACTGTTCGGTCTCGTCTTTGTTCTGGCAGGGCTGGCTTTCAAAATCAGCGCTGTGCCTTTCCATATGTGGACACCGGACGTTTACGAAGGCGCGCCGACACCGGTTACGGCCTTCTTCGCCAGCGCGCCCAAGGTCGCGGCCATGGGCCTCACCGTTCGCGTTGCCATCGAGGCCATGGGACCGGGCAGCAGCGCATGGCAGCAGATCATCATTTTCCTCGCCCTTGCCTCCATCGTGCTGGGCGGCGTTGCGGCGATCGGTCAAACCAACATCAAGCGGCTGCTCGCCTATAGCTCGATCAACAATATCGGTTTCGCCCTGATCGGCCTTGCCGCGGGCACGCAAGAGGGCGTTGCGGCGGTGATGAGCTATCTGGCCATCTATGTCGTGATGACGCTGGGCAGTTTCGTTTGCGTCCTGCAGATGCGCGACGCCGACGGTAATCCGGTTGAGGAAATTTCCAGCCTTGCGGGCCTGTCGCAATCGCGCAAGGGGCTGGCGGCGGCCTTTGCGATCTTCATGTTCAGCCTTGCCGGCATTCCGCCGCTTTTCGGTTTCTGGGCGAAGTTCCTGGTGTTTGACGCCGCCGTTGGTGCGGGTCTTGTTCCGCTTGCGGCCATCGGCATCGCGGCATCGGTCATCGGTGCCTTCTATTATCTGAAAATCATCAAGACGATGTATTTCGACGATCCCGCGCCCGAATATGCGCGCAGCGGCAGCAGGATTGAAAACGGTATCATTACGGTATGCGCCGTGATCATTGTCCTTGGCTATCTGCTGAACCCCGTGCTGGACAGCGCGACGGCGGCAGCGGCGCAGGCGCTGTTCTGACGGCTGACATTCGCACCATAAAGCAGACCGGCTCGACCAATGCCGACCTGATCGCACTGGCGAAGCAGGGCGTGGCGGAGGGTTTCTGGTTGCGTGCAGAACAGCAAAGCGGTGGTCGGGGCCGCATGGCCCGCCGTTGGGAAAGCCCGCAAGGCAATCTCTATTGCTCCACGTTGGTTCGCCTGCGCCCGCACGATCCACCACCGGGAACGCTGGCGCTTGTTGCGGTGGTGGCAGTGCATGAAGCCGTCAGTCTTTATATGCCCTCCGAACGCGTTCTCATCAAATGGCCCAATGACTTGCTGGTGGATGGTGCAAAACTGTGCGGGATATTGCTGGAGCGCGCTGACGACGCCATTGTGATCGGTATCGGTCTCAACATGGCGCATCATCCCGAAGGGCTGGACCGCCCCGTCACCAGTATGGCCAATAGTGGGGCGGGGAAGATCGATCCCGGCTATTTCCTCGAAACTCTTGCCGACATATTCGCCCGCTGGCTGGAAGTATGGCGTGTGCAGGGTCT
Source organism: Alphaproteobacteria bacterium (assembly GCA_016650315.1). Lineage (GTDB taxonomy): Bacteria > Pseudomonadota > Alphaproteobacteria > Sphingomonadales > Sphingomonadaceae > Rhizorhapis. Next base: position 4,502 of record JAENVZ010000010.1, read on the forward strand.
TGCGCCCATTCGCACGCAATGGTTGAAATATGCGCATGGAGAGGGTAGCGCGCTGAAGGCTAATCTTCCCGACGGCACGGTTGTGGAAGGCCTTTTTTCGGGCATAGGCATGGATGGTGCGTTGATCCTACGCTTGGCGAACGGGACCAGCCATGTCATTCATGCCGGTGATATTTTTCTGATCTGAGGATAAGGGACATGCTGCTCGCTATCGATGCAGGGAATACCAATGTCGTTTTCGCTCTGGTCGACAACGGCGATATCCGTGCGCGCTGGCGGATTGCGACCGATGCCCGGCGGACGGCGGATGAATATGCGGTGTGGCTGAATCAGCTTCTTAACCTGGAGGGTTTTTCGATCCAGGATGTGAACGACGTCATCATTGCTACCGTGGTTCCACGCGCGCTCCACAATCTGCAAGTGCTGGCGAACAAATATTTCAAAGTGGAGGCGCTGATCGCTGGTGAAGCGCCCGTGCAGTGGGGCATTGCCCTTGATGTCGAGGAACCCGGCTCGGTCGGCGCTGACCGGGTTGTAAACGCCATCGCTGCCCACCATCTGTATCCCGGCGACCTGATCGTCATCGATTTCGGAACAGCGACCACATTCGACGTCGTTGATTATAATGGCGCATACAAGGGTGGCATTATCGCACCGGGCATTAATCTGTCACTGGATGCGCTGGTGATGGCAGCGGCGAAATTGCCACGCATTGCGATAGAAGCGCCTGAAACCGGTTCGGTTATTGGCCGGACCACAGAGGATCAGATGCATATTGGTGTTTTCTGGGGCTATGTGGCGATGATGGAGGGACTGGTCTCCCGATTAAAGACCGAAATTGGTCGATCGACCCAGGTGCTTTCGACAGGTGGGCTTGCCATCCTGTTCGATAAGCACACAGATATTTTCGATGCGATTGCGCCTGATCTCACCATTCAGGGGTTGGCGCTATTGCATGAGCGGAGCTTGAATAATTAAATGACAAAGCCTGGTGACGAACTTCTCTTCCTGGCCCTCGGCGGGTCGGGCGAAATTGGTATGAATGTCAATCTTTACGGGTGCCAGGGCAAATGGGTCATGGTTGACCTTGGCCTGACGTTTTCCGATCCGGGCTATCCCGGCGTGGACCTGATCCTTCCGGATCTGAGTTTTATCGAAAAGCGGCGTGACGACCTGCTGGGGATTGTGCTCACCCACGGGCATGAGGATCATATTGGCGCTATCCCCTATCTCGCTGCCGATCTTGGCGTGCCGCTTTACGCAACGCCATTCACTGCCTCCCTGATCCGTGGCAAGCTGGAGGAAGAGGGGCTGGTCGGCAAGGTCAAACTCAACATCATTGATAATGAAGGCAGCCTCGCCCTTGGCCCCTTCGCCTTTCGATATGTGCCGCTTGCCCATTCGATACCGGAGGGCAATGCACTCATCATCGAAACGCCCTACGGCAATATTTTTCACACTGGCGACTGGAAGCTGGACGACCGCCCGTTGCTGGGCGTGCCGTCCACGCCCGAACAATTGACCGCCATTGGCGATGAAGGCGTGCTGGCACTGGTTTGCGATAGCACCAACGTTTTCAACCCGGAATCCAGTGGATCGGAAGGCGATGTGCATGCCGGGCTGCTTGATGTCATTTCCGGCGCGAAGAACCGCGTGCTGGTGACCACCTTTGCCTCCAATGCCGCGCGCCTGCAAACGCTGGGTCAGGTGGCGAATGAAACCGGGCGCGCCTTGTGCGTTGCCGGACGCTCGCTCGACCGGATCATCATGCATGCCAAGGCGGCGGGCTATCTGAAAGATTTTCCGAAGCTGATCGATTTCGATGAAGCCATGACCATGCCGCGAAACAAGGTCCTGATTATTGCCACTGGCGGTCAGGGCGAAGCGCGTGCGGCGTTGGCCCGTGTTGCTGGCAATAGTCATCAGATCAAGCTGGAGGAGGGCGATCTCGTCGTTTTCTCGTCCAAACAGATCCCCGGCAATGAAATCGCCATCGGCAAGATTCAGAATGCGCTTGCCGCCAAGCGCGTCGACATGACCACCGACCGGCAGGCGCATGTCCATGTGTCGGGCCATCCGGGACGTCCGGAACTCGTCGCCATGTATGGCTGGATCCGGCCTAAGGTGCTGGTTCCCGTTCATGGCGAACTGCGCCATATGGCCGAACAGGCGCGGCTGGGACTGGAATCGGGCATCGCAGACGCTGTGTTTCAGAATAATGGCGACCTTGTCCGCCTGGCCCCCGGAAAGCCCAAAATTATCGGTCATGAAACAACCGGGCGCCTGATCCTCGATGGCGACGTTATCTTGCCCGCTGACGGCGCGACAATGAACGAGCGGCGCAAGATTGCGGCGCACGGCCAGATCAGTGTCGCCGTGGCGCTGGGTCGGCAGGGAAACCCGATTGGCAGGCCAGAAATCAGGTTGCAGGGCGTGCCGGTCGAGGAGGAACGCGAAGCTTTCCTCGCTGAAGCTGTTGATGCTGTGCTGGAAGCGGTGAACAATGGGCCCGCAGACATTGAAAAGCTGCGTGAAAAGCTGCGTCTGGCAGTGCGAAGGGTAGCGACGCGCTGGACGGGCAAGAAGCCCATTGTTGACGTTCTGTTGATCCAGCAATAAGCGAAATCCATGCAGATCACGTCCATCATCGCCATTTATGCGCTCATCTGGGTGATGTCGGCGTTCCTGGTGATGCCCTTTGGTTTGCGCACACCCGATGAAAGCGGTGAGCCGATCGTGTCCGGCCATGCCGATAGTGCGCCGACCAATTTCCAGCCGCGAAAGATCATGCTGCGCGCGACCCTGTTGGCGGCGGCAATATTAGGCGTTTTCTACGCCAATTATGTGAATGGCTGGGTGGAAACGCAGGATCTCAACATCTTCGGACCACCGCCTGAATAAAGACGCTATTCCACCGGTCGTCGTTTGATCAGGCCAATGGATAGGAACGTCAGCACCGGCACATCGTGCTGATTGAAAACCGTCATCTTGTTGCGAAAGCTGCCCATTTCAGGGCGGCTGCGCGATGCGGTCTTTTCCATCACTTCTGTTTCGCAGCGTAGCGTGTCACCGGGATAAACAGGCTTCAGCCACCGTAGTTCGTCAATGCCGGGGGAACCAAGACTAGCATGTCCGTCCTGCTTCATATACGCGACCATCATGGCCATCATCATCGCGCATGTATGCCAACCGCTTGCCGACATGCGCCCGAAATGGGTTTTGGCAGCCTCTTCGTCGGACAGATGAAAAGGTTGCGGATCATAACGCTCGGCAAAGTCCAGAACTTCCTCACGCGTGACTTGATAGTTTCCGAAACTTGCGCGCGTGCCGACTTCAATGTCTTCAAAATAGTGCATGAGATTTCATTTCGGACTGAAACGGATAAAATGCAATATCCGGGTAAAAATTCATACGTTGAACCGGAACAGCATGATGTCGCCGTCCTGCGTCACATATTCCTTGCCCTCGGCGCGTAACTTGCCCGCATCGCGCGCTCCTGCCTCGCCATTGCAGCGGACATAATCGTCAAAGGCCATGGTTTCGGCCCGGATGAAGCCCTTTTCAAAATCGCTGTGGATCGCGCCAGCGGCTTGCGGCGCTTTCGAACCCTTGTGCACGGTCCAGGCCCGCGCTTCCTTGGGGCCTACCGTGAAGAAAGTAATGAGGTCGAGCAGTTCGTACCCCGCCCGAATGATCCGCGACAGCCCGGTTTCCGCAAGGCCGAGGTCGGCCAGAAACTCTACACGCTCCTCGGACGGCATGGTCACGATCTCGGCCTCGATCGCGGCTGATACAATTACCGCGCCCGCGCCTTCAGACTTTGCCTTTTCAAATACGCGAGCGCTATGGTCATTGCCAGTGGCGGCGCTGCCCTCATCGACATTGCAGACATAGAGGACGGGTTTTGCGGTCAGCAATTGCGCCTGTGCAAACAGTCGCTCTTCCTCCACGTCTTTCGGGTGGGTCAGCCGCGCTGGCCGACCCTCGCGCAGCAACTCCAGCGCCTGCCCCAGAACGGACGCGGCGGCCTTTGCCTCCTTGTCGCCCTGCTGGCCTTTTTTGACGAGGTTAGGCACGCGCTTTTCCAGGCTTTCAAGATCGGACAGCATCAATTCGGTTTCGACCGTCTCGGCGTCCGCGATGGGATCGATCTTGCCCTCGACATGGGTGACATCATCATCGACGAAACAGCGCAGTACATGGACGATGGCGTCCACCTCCCGGATATTGGCCAGAAACTGGTTGCCCAACCCCTCACCCCGCGATGCGCCGCGCACAAGGCCTGCAATATCGACAAAGGCAAGCTGGGTTTCGATGATCTTCGCGCTGCCGCCGATCTTCGCGATCTGGTCAAGCCGTGGATCGGGCACGGCGACCTGCCCGACATTGGGTTCGATGGTGCAAAAGGGATAATTGGCCGCCTGCGCTGCCTGCGTTTCGGTCAGCGCATTGAAAAGCGTCGATTTGCCGACATTGGGAAGCCCGACGATGCCACAACGAAAACCCATTAATATACCTCGATTTGCATGAAGAGATCGTCATTCCCACCCTTCGACTGCCTGCAAGGCAGGCGCTCAGGATAAACTGCGGCCATAGGCCGCAGGCGGGAACCCATCTCCTGAGCCATCCGCTGGCTGCTACGCCGGGAGATGGATCCCCGCCTTCGCGGGGATGACGAAGATGGATGAATGGCAGCGAACATCTGGATGGTCAAACTATTCATCCCTCAACCGCAACGCCACATCGTTCATGAACCGCGCATCGTCTCCACGCGCCAGCCATTCCGCCTCCGCGCCGACCGCGCCGAGCATGTCGGACAGCTCATCCATCTCGACCTTGGCATAATTGCCCAGCACATAGCCGTGCACTTTCGCCTTGTCGCCGGGATGGCCGATGCCGATCCGCACGCGACGGAAATCATTGCCGATATGCGCTTCAGTGGATCGAAGGCCATTATGCCCCGCCGTCCCGCCGCCGCGCTTCACCTTCACCTTATAGGGGGCAAGGTCCAGCTCGTCATGGAACACCGTGACGTCCTGCATATCCAGCTTGTAGAAACGCATGGCCGCGCCAATGGAGCGACCGCTTTCGTTCATATAGGTCGCGGGTTTCAGCAATATAATCTTTTCAGGGCCAAGCCGCCCTTCGGCGACCCAGCCCTGAAATTGCTTCTTTGGCGGCGAAAAGCCATGCATTTCCGCAATGACATCGGTGGCCATGAACCCGACATTATGCCGGTTGAGCGCATATTGTGCGCCCGGATTGCCGAGGCCGGCCCATATCTGCATGGCGTGTCGTCCCCGTCAGGGGCAGGTTATTCCCCGCCTTCCGCTTCGCCTTCGCCGTCAGCCGCTGTCGCAGCCTCGCCATCGGCCCGCTTCATGGCGGACGGAGCAACGATGGTGGCGATAGTAAAGTCGCGATCTTCGATGGCCGATTTCGCGCCACCAGTCAGCTTCACGCTGCTGATATGGATCGAATCGCCGACTTCATAGCCGGTCAGGTCGACCACGACGTCGTCGGGAATGCTTCCGGCATCGCAGATCAGCTCAATCTCGTGACGAACGACGTTCAGCACGCCGCCGCGTTTGATGCCAGGCGATGCTTCCTCGTTCTGGAAGACGACGGGTACAGAGACATGGACGCTGGAATGCGCGCCGATGCGCATGAAGTCGACATGCAGCGGACGGTCGGAGACCGGATGAAAGGCGACATCCTTGGGCAGGGTGCGGGCGGGCTGGCCGCCGACTTCGAC
>JAENVZ010000011.1 GCA_016650315.1 Alphaproteobacteria bacterium
CCACGAGCCGTCGACGTTCGTGGGTCCGGTGTTACCGGTGGGTGTCGTGACAGATTTCGCATACCAACCGGTTCGCGTGTTGATGTCGGTGTTGTTCATCCCACAGGCGCTTACTTGCAAGAGGACCTGATTGGAGGTGGGAATGGGAACTGGCACGTCTTGTCGAACGACGATCTGGTCAGGGCCGCCGTGTCCGAGCAGGAGTGCCGCCCGCATATGAGTTGGTGGTGACATCGTGCTCCCGTCGGTAGGTTGATTGTACGGTCTGGAGAGAGAGAGCCAGGTGGTCGACCACTGGTAGCCATTCGAGTTTCCCTCCGTGGCGGGTACCTCCTTTTTCCTCGACTAGCGCGCGGCCCCCGCCTCTGACAGCAAGGCGCGTGCCTGTTGCAGATTGGCCGCCGCAATGCGGAGGTCGTTATTGTGGATCAGCGCCTTTTCCACCAACCGGTCGAGCACGGCGTCGTCGAACAGCCGCCACCAATGATCAGCCGGGTTGGCCTGCGTCACTGCCGGGTTATTCAACGCCTCTTGAAGCTGCAACGCGGCAGAAGGTGGCGGTGGCGGCGACGCATAATCAGGCCCCACAGCGCAAGCACTGATGAGCAAAGGCAGGGCAAGGAAAGCAGGGCGCTTCACGCTTCATCCTTCGCCGACTTGGGTTCGCGGGTCATGCTCCGCTGAACCCAAGCCCTCACCCAGTCGCCTGCCATGCGAGTAGCCACATAGAAAGCCGGGGTAAAAAGCAGCCCGAACAGGGTGACGCCGATCATACCGAAAAAGACAGCTATGCCCAGTGCCGCTCGTATTTCCGAACCGGGTCCAGACGAAATGACGAGCGGCAGCACGCCCAGAATGAAGGCGATGGAAGTCATCAGGATCGGTCGCAATCGCTGATGCGCTGCGCGTTCCGCCGCTTCGCGCAGACCAAGCCCTTCCTCCTCCCCCTGCCGCGCGAATTCAACGATCAGGATCGCATTTTTCGCGGCAAGACCGACCAGCACGACAAGGCCGATCTGGGTCAGGATATTGTTATCGCTCCCCATCAGATTGACACCCAGAATCGCCGCAAGCAGGCACATGGGCACAATCAGAATGACAGCCAAGGGGAGCACCAGACTTTCATACTGCGCCGCAAGCAGCAGAAAGATGAAAACGACAGCCAGACCGAATGCCAGTATCCCGGTATTGCCAGCTTGCTGCTCCTGAAAGGCGATGTCTGTCCATTCATAGGCAAAGCCCGATGGCAAAATCTCCTGCGCCAGTTTTTCCATCGACGCCAAGGACTGACCGCTCGAAAAACCGCGCACCGTGTCGCCCTGAAGCTCTGCGGCGGGGTAAAGATTATAACGCACCACGCGGTAAGGCCCGCTGTCATTATCCAGGCGCAGAACGGCCGCCAGCGGGACCATGGCACCGCTGGCCGAGCGCGTCTTCAACCGGCCAATATCATCGGGATCGTCACGATGCGGCGCATCGGCCTGTGCCGTCACGCGATAGGTGTGACCAAGATAATTGAAGTCGTTGACATAGCTTGACCCCAGATAGGTGCCCAGCGTGGCAAAGATATTTTCGACCGGCACGCCCATCTGCTCGGCTTTTTGTCGGTCAATATCGGCGTAAAGTCGCGGCGTTTTCGTATTGAAAGTAGTAAAGGCAGAGGTGAGACCCTCGGTTTGGTTCGCGGCCATCATCATTTTGAAAGCGACGCCTTCCAATGCCTGATAGCCCGCTCCGCCGCGATCCTCGATCATCATCTTGTACCCGCCGCCGGTGCCAAGGCCACGGACGGGTGGCGGCGAGATTATGAGGACGTTTCCTGCGGTGATGCCCGACATCGCATCTTGCAGTTCCTTCTTCACCGCATCGGCTGACTTGCGCTCATCTTTTGGCCTAAGCATCACAAACATGGTGCCGCTGTCGGATGCGTTGGTGAAACTGGTTCCGTCTAACCCGGCAAAGGCGGCGCTGCTTTTAACGTTGGGGTTGGCCTGGGCCTTGGCAATGACTTGCCGCAAGGTTTCATCGGTCCGCTGCAAGGCCGTTCCAGGCGGCATCTGCACAACCAGGATCAGATAGCCCTGATCCTGGGCCGGTATGAAGCCTGTCGGCGTCTCGTTGAAGCGCCATCCAGTAAAAGCCAGCAGCACGGCATAACACAGGCCGACAATGCCCAGCATGCGCACGGTGCGTGCCGTCACCTTGCCATAATGTTTGCCAAGCCATGCAAAGCCACGGTTAAAATGGCGCGCGAAATGCACGGGGTAGCCACGCCATCCGTCGGGTGGCGCTCCCCCATCTTTGGGCTTCAGGATCAGCGCCGCAAGGGCCGGCGATAGGGTTAGCGAAACAAAAGCCGAAATCGCGGTCGCGCCGACGATGGTAAGGGCGAATTGCTTATAGAAGGCACCGGAAATACCCGGAATAAAGGCCGTAGGGATAAACACGCCGCACAACACCAGCGCGATCGCTACGAGCGCGCCTGACACTTCGTTCATTGTCTTGTGCGCCGCTGCCAGGGAGGAAAGTCCCTCTTCCTCTATCAACCGTTCGACATTTTCAACGACGACGATGGCGTCATCCACGACAATACCGATGGCCAGAACAAGACCGAAAAGCGAAAGATTGTTCAGCGAAAATCCAAAGGCCGCCATCATTGCGAAGCTGCCAATCAACGAAACCGGAATCGCAAGAATAGGGATGATCGCCGCACGCCAGCTTTGCAGGAAAAGCAGTACAACCAGACTGACGAGGATCAGCGCCTCAACCAGCGTATGTTCCACCGCTTCAATCGACGCGGTGATATATTCGGTGGGATTATAGGGGACCTGATAGGCAAGACCGGGTGGAAAATCCTTTGCCAGGCGCGCCAACTCCTGTCGTACGGCATCGGCCGTTTCCAGCGCGTTGGAATCCGGCAATTGCGTGACGACAATGGGAACGGCCGGACTGCCGTTAAAATAGGCATTGGTGCTGTAATCTTGTGCACCGAGTTCGATGCGGGCAACATCACGCAGGCGAGTCATGCGCCCCAGATTGTCTCGCTTGATGACGATCTGGCCGAATTCGTCGGGTGTCGAAAGCCGTCCCTGAGCCTGGACACCCAGTTGAAAGGCGGTGCCGCCGGTATTGAAGGGCGGTTGGCCGACTGAGCCGGCGGCGATCTGCACATTCTGCTTACGGATTGCGCCGGTGATTTCATCAACAGTCAGATTGCGCTCTGCGGCACGGTCTGGATCGATCCAGACGCGCATATCATAATCGCGACCGCCAATGCTGCGAATGCCGCCAACACCAGGGATACGCGCCAGCCGGTCATTAATCTGCAACGTCGCATAGTTGGAAATATATTGCTGCGGCAGGCTCTTGTCGGGGGAATAAAGCATGGCAACCATGAGGATGTCGGGCGAATTCTTGCGGACCGTGACGCCGATCTGCCGCACCTCTTCTGGCAGGCGCGGCTCGGCGGTCGCTACGCGGTTCTGCACCAGAACCTGCGCCTGATCGACCTTGGTGCCAGGCGTAAAAGTGACGGTAATGCTCAGAACACCCGTAGCGGTGGACGATGAGGACATATACATCATGTTCTCAACGCCGTTGATGGACTCCTCCAACGGGGCCGCTACAGTTTCGGAAAGCGTTTCGGCTGTCGCACCGGGATAGCTGGCCGACACGACCACAGTGGGCGGCGCAATTTCAGGATATTGGCCAATCGGCAAAATTGGATAGGCGACCAGTCCCGCGATGACGATCAGGATCGACAAAACGGCGGCGAAAATCGGCCGATCGATGAAAAAATGCGGTAGCCGCATCAGTGCGCCGCTTTCACATTGACCGAAACAGGCGCCTTGGCAGGGATGGAATCCGGGCTGGTGTTTTCCGCGCGGGGCGTGATCTTCACTTGCCGAGGCGTGACCGGCATGCCTGGCTGTATGCGGGTAAGGCCGTCGATGATCACCCTTTCGGTGGGCGCAAGTCCCTGACGGATGACGCGCAAACCTTCGACCATTGGCCCGGTCTCGACCAGGCGGACAGCGCTCTTGCCATTCTTGCCCACGACATAGACCAATTTGCGGTCTTGATCGGCAACGATCGCCTCGTCTGGGACCAGCAATGCCTTATATGTGCCCGACCCCAACAAACGCGCACGACCAAACATGCCAGGAACCAGAAAACCCTCGGGATTGGCGACAACGGCATGGGCCCGGATCGTCCCGGAATTGGTGTCGATGGCGTTGTCGACAAAGGTCATTTGCCCGCGCCAGTGATAGCCGGTTTCATCGGCAAGCTGGATTTCGACCGGATTGGGCGCATAGCGTGATGACTCGCGCTCGCCATGTTGCGCCTGCCGGATATATTTGAGGTAAAAGCTTTCCGCCCCTTCGAAGGAAAACCAGATGGGGTTGAGCGATACAATGCGCGTCAACAGCGTTTCTCCTGACGAAACATAGTCGCCCAATGCCACGCGCTTGTCCGAAATACGTCCGGTTATCGGCGCCCGGATAGTCGTGAATTCCAGGTCCAGCCGGCGCGTTTCAACTGCCGCCTGGGCCGCAGCGACATTCGCTCCGGCAGAACGCAAAACGGCCTGCTTGCTTTCATATTCCTCTTTGCTGACTGCTTCATATTTACGCAATTCTGCGGCGCGGTCACGTTCGCTGCGCGCATTGGTCAGCGTCGCGCGCGAGCGCATCAGTTCGGCCCGCGCCTGTTCCAGAGCAGCGCGATAGGGACGCGGATCAATCTGAAAAAGCATCGCGCCCTTCGTGATCTCTACCCCAGGGCGAAACCCGATTGCCGTGACGGTGCCAGAGATGCGCGGTTTCACCTCCACATCTTCGATCGCCTCAAACCGTCCGATATATTCGTCCCAGTCCATGATATCCCGCTGCAGCGGGACCGCCGTGGAAACGGCGATGGGCGCTGGAACCTGCGATTCTTTGCTCGAACAAGAGACAAGAATAGTGGTGGCAGCAACGACAAGGGCAAGGGAGAAGCGCATCAGGACTATTTGTTGCAACGCAGTATAAATTTCAAGATGCAACGCACATTTTTTTGCTGTGTTGGAAATACCATAAGAACACGCGAATCCATCGGCGGCGTCAAAGTCGCGCACCCTGCAATGATAACTCTCCACTTTTCCAAGGCAAGTGCAGAGAGATAATATGTATATCTCTCTGCACTTCAGTCTCTTGCGGCCACAGCTTTCATAAGTTCATCAGCGTGGGATCGCCGCCCTGTGCGGCGATGTTGATGGAGAGGGCGCGCTCGGTGGCGTAGCGGAGCAGCGCATGTGGCCCGCCCGCCTTGGGGCCGGTTCCCGACAGCCCCTCTCCGCCGAAGGGTTGCACCCCGACCACTGCGCCGGTCATCGAGCGGTTGACGTAACAATTGCCCGCCGGAACCAGCGCCCGGATTTCGCGCACGAAGCTTTCGACCCGGCTGTGCACGCCAAGAGTCAAGCCATAGCCGCGCGCGGCAAGGGCATGGGCCGCTTGGGCGAGTTCGGTACGTTTGTAACGATAGATGTGGAGAATGGGGCCGAACACCTCGTTTTCCAGAAAAGCGGGTGAAGGGATTTCGGCAATGGTCGGCGCAAAAAACTGCCCCTTCGCGGAGCGCGGCAGTGCGCACCGATAGAGGATTTTTGCCTCCCGCTTCAGCCGTTTGATATGCGCGTCCAGTGCAGCCCTGGCTTCGGCGTCGATGACCGGGCCGATGTCGGTTGCCGGGTCGGCAGGATCGCCGATCACCAGTGCCTCAGCCGCCCCGATCAGCGTCTCGATGAGCATGTCGGCGGACTCTTCGGGCAGGAACAGGATGCGCAGCGCCGAGCAGCGCTGCCCTGCTGAACCGAAGGCGGAGAGAATGACATCATCGACCACTTGCTCCCTGAGCGCGGTCGTATCCACAAACATCGCATTGAGGCCCCCCGTCTCCGCGATGAAGGACAAGATCGGCCCAGTGCGCGCAGCGAGGCTGCGATTGATGCTCCATGCCGTTTCAGTGCCGCCAGTGAAAGCGACGCCAGCAATGCCGGGGTGCGCGGTGAGCAGGGGACCGATTTCCGAGCCTTCGCCCGGCAGCAGCGCGAGCAGATCGGGGACCAGTCCCGCCGCATGGAACAGCCGCACCGCACGCGCGGCAATGAGCGGCGTCTGCTCAGCGGGTTTGGCGATCACTGCATTGCCAGCGGCAAGCGCGGCGGCGATCTGGCCGGTGAAGATGGCGAGCGGAAAGTTCCA
>JAENVZ010000012.1 GCA_016650315.1 Alphaproteobacteria bacterium
ACCAGTCCTGCCGGTCCTTCCCCCGCCACACCAGTTGCGCATCCCCAATCTCGATCTCGCCAGTCTCGGCAAGCTGGGCCACCTGATCCTTGGTCAAGCGGATGCGGGCACCGTTCCAAACGATCTGCGGATCAAGGTCTTCATCCCGCTCCCGCACCTCACCCACGCCCAAGGGCCGGGCGCGCGGATAGGCGGCAGGAGCAAGCGGATCGCGCTCTTCCTGCATCGCGGCCAGATCGGCCATTTCCGCCGTGGGAATGTTCAGCCGGTTTTCCGGGTGATTGAGCGTGCCGACCTGCTTGGGGCCTTTGGGTGAACGAGGCGCGCGGGCCATTATTGATTTCCTTCATTGTGGTTCTTGACGACGGCTTCCTTCTTTGCGGGACGCTTGAGCACGGTTTGAAGTCCGTCAATATGCTCGAACAGGTCATTCGAGACGGATTGCCACAGGGGATCGAGTATGAATTGAACGCCCTCGCGACGCGCCAATTTGGCTGCCGGAACGAAGTCCGCATCTCCCGCGACCAGGATAATGGTCGATGCCAGCCGCTTGAGTGTGAGCGAAGAAATGTCCAAACCGATCCGCATATCGACACCTTTCTGGCGGAGGTCGAGGCGGACCATCCAGTCCTCAAGGGCTGTCCAGTGCGCGGCATCGGCTTGCATTTGCTCGGCGAGTTCCGCTGGCAAGGTTATCGTGCCATCGTCGGCACGCGGAAGCGCTGCCAGTTGGGTCAACGGCCCCTTCACTCGCAGGAGCTTCGCCACCCGGCCATGATCGACGGTCCATCCGCTGAGATTGCTCAGATGCCCGAGACGAAGCGCCATGTTCCGCTGCTTGCGTAGCAAGGCGAACAGTTCGTTCTGAAAAACCGCTTGATCGCTCTTCTTGAAGTTGATTTGCCGACCGGAAAGCGGATGGTGCGCCTGCCCTTCGAACGGCGGAGCGTCATAATAGAAGATGCGATAGACGTGCCGATGCCAGTTCGAGCTTTCGTCATCCGTCAGCTTCTTGACGTGGGCACGGCACATAGACCGGATCACGCCGCACATGGCATAGGGTGTCAGTCGCTCCGGCTCGGCAACGATTTTTGCGAGGCGTTTGGTCAGGAAACCACCGTCGATCAGGATCGCGATCTGTCGGCTCATGCGTTGCAGCCCGTTACAAACGCAAAAGCCCCAAGATTTCGGTAGCGCTCTGGATGGTCGAGCGAACCTACTCTCAAGGGGCGGATTACGTCGTTATATCGGACAAAGGTTCCTACTTTGCAAACGGAAATCAGTTCCGAATTTTGGCGAGAATTTTTTTCAGCCATTTTTATGCAACCTCGTTCGGAGCTGATGCTTGCGTCAGCAGGCTTCCGACCAGCTTCGCAAAAGCGTCCTCAATCTCGAAAACATCGGTGAACTCGGTGAACTGCCAGCGGCCATGGGAGCCAAGGTTGTTCACCCCCGGCACCCATAGCGTCTTCATGGTCTCCGCCTTCAACTGCGCATCGCCCTTGCGGTAGCCCTTGGTCTCCAGCACGAGGTTGAGGAGATCGTCAGGCCCTTTGCCGTCATCCAGCCGCACGACCATGTCGGGGATGTAGCGGCGCGGGGTGGAACCGTCCCGATAGGGCACCTCCAGGCCGAGACCTTGGTTTTTCACATAGGCCACGACGCGGGGGTGGGTTTCCAGAACGCGGGCAAGCTCTGCCTCCCACGTGCTGTCGCAGACCACGTGGCTGACATGGCTGCGGCGCGGATCGCTGGCATAGATGTCCTTGCTGGTGGTGAATCTGACATGCCGCGATGAGGACGTGGGGTTATAGGGATCGAGGATCGCCTTGATCGCCTGTTCGCCATGCTCATACCGCTGGCAGGCAAGGAAGATGCGCTCTGCCGCCTGATCCTTGATCTCCAGATAATCGAGCACGCCCATCGGCACGCCCTTGAGCATGAGATAGCCGCCGTCGAGCCATTCGCGCACGATGCGCCGGACTTGCCCGAAGAGGTGAACCGGCAGATCGCCGCTTTCATCGCCGAACCGCTTCAACAGGTGCGCGGCAAGCGCATAGGAAATGGCGCTGGGCCGTTGATCGCCGACACCCTTAGCGGTGAGTTCTTCCGTTGCTCCGACAATGCCCTGCATCGTGACACGCGACGGGCCGATGTCTTCGGGGCTGACGACAAGGCGGCTGTCCTCGGTGAAGGCGGCGCTGATCCGCTCATCCGGCAGATCGACGCGGTAGCCTTCGGCGCGCGGGAAGGTGATTTCCAGTTCCGGGCGATCTGCCGCACGTTCCTTGACGGCATAGACAGGCGTGACCCGCTTGGGCGGGGTGGGCTTCACCACGACCGGCTTGGCCGTGAAATCGAACGGGATGCCAAGCACGTCCGCATATTCCACGTCGAATAGGCCGTGCTCGTTCAGTTCATAGGACTGGCGGCGCAGGCCTCGCCCTACGACCTGCTCGCACAGCAATTGCGTGCCGAATGCGCGCACGCCGAGGATATGGGTGACGGTGTTCGCGTCCCAGCCTTCGGTGAGCATGGAGACCGAGACGACGCAGCGGATGCTTTCGCCCAGCCGCCCGATCTGTCCAACGGTGTTCATGACCTCGCGTAGCAGTTCGGCATCGTCGATGTCGTCGGCATCCTCGACGCGGCCCGTGCGCTCTTGCCGTTCGCGCCGGAACTGTTCGATTTCAGGTTCAGCGATCTTGCGGAAGTTGGCGTCCAGCGCCTCACCACTTTCAAGCTGGGCGCTGTCGATCAACAGAGTTGGCGCGCGGGCGATGCGATTGCCGTGCTCGTCATAGTTACGGAACAATTCAAGGTGGCCGCGATGGACGTTGACCAGTTCGCCATCAGGGTTCGGGCGGTCCCAGCCAGAGATATATTCATAGATCAGTTTGGACGTTGACGTGTTGTTGCAGACGACAATGAACACGGGCGGCACAAGGATGCCAGCGCGCCGCCACTCCTCATGAACCAGCACATAGTGATTGTAGAGCGCATCCAGCGCGGTCAGCAGCTTGGTTGGGAGCTTGAGCGGATCGAGTTCTTCGGACTTCTTCGCGCCTTTCTTCGGCATTTCCTTGCCGATATGATCCCACAGCTGGCGGTAGATCGGCATGTCCGCAACCGGGAGGTTGTCGGCCACCGGCACACGCGGCAGCTTCACGATCCCGCACTCGATGGCATCCATGAGCGAGAAATCGCTGACGACCCATGGGAACAGCGTGCCTTCGACGTAGCCCGATCCGGCCAAGAAGAACGGCGTAGCGGACAGATCATAAACGGCGCGGACGCCGACCTTCTTCTTCAGCGCCTTGATGCCGTTGATCCAGAGGCGGGCGGCCTCCTTGTTCTCCTTGGCTTCGGCCTTTGCGTCGGCATCGGCCAGTTCTTCGACGCTGCCCTGCGGACGCTCTTCATAGCAGTGGTGTGCTTCGTCATTGATGACGACGACATTCTTTATCGACATCAGTTCGCCGCAAGCGCGCTGAAGCATCTGGCCTTCGCTCTCGATGGTCGTGAGTGCGTCGCCCCGGCCTTGGAGCAGCGCCTTGCCAACCTTGGAGACATCCATCGTCTCGCGCCGTTTTAAGGCGTGATAGTTCGTGATGACAACCTTGGCCTTGGCGATTTCGGGCAACATGTCCGACGGCACCATGTCGCGGTGACGATAGTAGTTATCGGGATCGTCGGGCAGCAGGACACGCAGTCGGTCCTTAATCGTGATGCCGGGCGCAACGATCAGAAAACCCCGGCTGAAATGGCTGCTGATCGGTGAGCGCACTGCATTGACGGCCTGCCACGCGATCAACATCGCCATGACCGTGGTCTTACCCGCCCCAGTTGCCATCTTCATTGCGATACGGAGCAGGTCCGGGCTTGACTGCCGGTTTGCACCTTCAATGTGCTTCCAGATGTGGGCATAACGCTTCTGTGCGCGCGCAACCTCAGTCAGCCAGATTACAGTTTCGACTGCTTCGATCTGACAGAAGAAGGGACGCAAACCTTCCACGTCTGTGCGCCGCCAGTGATGGAGCAGGCGCGCCGTCGCGGGCGTGACACCCCAGTCTCGGTCGCTGGGTAATGCCCGCCACGTCGCTACGTGTGCTCTGATTTCGTTGATGATGGGCTTGGGATTGTATTCCTGATCGGCGTCGGTCAATCCAGCCGCATCTTCGAATAGCATCGAAGTTTGGGCGGCTTTCCCCGATCTGCGCTTGGGTTTTGGAACAGGCGTGATGAGATCACAAGGACGGCGACCCGCAACGGGCGGCTGTTCAAGCGGTTGCCCATCTTCATCCAGCGCGTGATACCGCGTTGGAAGTTCATAGGGTGAATTGAGAATTGGATGATCGAAAAAGCTTTGTGACACGGATCCCCCTTCGGCTTTATTGACGAACCCAGTAGCGAAAACAAGCAGTTCCATTCAGTGGATGTCGGGTGCGACCCGAATGTTACAGTGCCGCTTGGGGAAAAAGTGATGATTGGCAATTCATGGTAGCAAAGCTAACAAATTCACCTTCATAGTAGTTCAAGCCGCCTCTAAGCCGCTTACAGCGTTAAATTGCCCGCGCAGGGCTAATCCCCTCTGTTCTCCCATTCTATCCGCAAACCGGCGTCAATAAGGCCATAGGGATGGCGAAATTCCGCAACGGCACCGAAACCGCCGAGCAATTAGTCGCCCCTGCCCGGAAAATTCGGCGGAATTTTCGCAGCTAACTTACAAATTCCCCGGCCAACTGTTGGACAAAGGTACATTCCTTTGCTATACTCTCACTGTACCGGGTCTAATAATGGCTCGGAAATGCGCCGGTTTTGGTCGTAGGGGCCATTTTCCCCTCGGCTCCACCAGTTTACATGGCGATTTGAAATCGTTCGAAATGCCCTGAAATTCAGAGCTTCGATGCGCGATGGCCCGTCGTCAGCACCCCATTCCCAATAGAGACCGCATCATTATTCACTCAGGTTGGTCTGAAGCTTGCCTGTATATATTGACCTATAGTGCAGAAATGTGCGGTAGTGGGTTAGTTTGCTGCGTGAACTGCGCCGTCGGGATGGCCGATTTCGGGCTGGAGACGATGTGCATCGGCGGTGGGCAGGGGCTGGCTGCGGTTTTCGAGCGGGCGTAAAGTCGGGCTGTCATGGTCAGGATGGCCGTCACTTCCCAAACCCCTTGGGCGCCGCGTCGATAACCGCAAAGGCTTCGGCGTTGATCTGTTGCACCTCAAGGGCGCGTTCCGCGATACCGTCCTTGCCAAAGCGGAAAGCGCCGTCGATGCCCGCAAAGCCATCGGGATCGATCAGCTTGCGAGCGGGAAAGGGTGTGCCTACTTTCCAGTCTGCGGCGATACGCACGGTCAGCAGAACAGCGTCATAGCCGAGTGCGGCCAGACGGAAGGGGGCTTCGCCATAGCGCGCACGATATTTCGCAGCGAGCTGGCGGTAATAGGTGTCGGACACGCTGGCAAACCATGCGCCGCGCAATGTGGGCGCGCTGGCAAGGCTGCTTTCGGTATTCCACAATTCCGTGCCCAATATACGGGCCTTGTCCCCGCCATTGGCACGAAGCAAGGATGCGGCCTGAATAGCGACCCGCCCACTGTCGGCGATCAGCACGGCGTCATAACTGGCATCCTGTGGCAATTTCTTGATGGCTGCGGTTATCGACCCCGTGCTGCGGTCGAATGTCTGCATCGACACGACAGTGCCCCCTGCCGCTTCCACGCCGCGCAGCAGGCCGGTTGCCGCCCGCTCACCATAGGTTCCGCGTGGGACGAGTCCGGCAAAACGCGTCATTCCTTTCGATTTGGCGTAGCCTACAACGCGTTCAATCGATTCTGCGGGGTTGTAGCCAAGCAGGAAAACCCCATCGCCCGCGATACTGACGTCATTGGAAAAGCTGATGACGGTCACCCCTGCCTTGCGCGCGACCGGCGCGATGGAACGGACGTTTTCGGCAAGCAATGGACCAAGAATCAACTTGTTGCCTTCCGCAATCGCTTTTTGCGCGGCGGCTGTCACACCGACGTTGGTGTCATATGTGGTTATGCGCACCTTCTCCGTCTTGGTGTCGAGCAGGGCGAGCGTGGTGGCATTGGCAATCGACCGTCCGACACTTGCATTGGTGCCGGTCATCGGCACCAGCAACGCAACGCGGTGCCGTGTGGCATCGGTCGGCAAGCCCGGTTCGATCGGAACGGGGCCTGTCGGCTGTGTCGTTTCCGGGCCGGTGGGCGCGCCCTTGGGAATGATCGATTGACAGCCTG
This sequence comes from Alphaproteobacteria bacterium, assembly GCA_016650315.1. Classification (GTDB taxonomy): domain Bacteria; phylum Pseudomonadota; class Alphaproteobacteria; order Sphingomonadales; family Sphingomonadaceae; genus Rhizorhapis. The sequence continues at coordinate 6,270 of JAENVZ010000012.1, forward strand.
CGATCAGCAGGGCCCCTGTCAGTGCCGCAAGTCGCATGAATTTCCTGCTCGCGGACCATATGCCCGCTTGCCGTTCGCCACCCGTCTCTGCCATTGAGAATCCCTATGGTTATTAAATTTGATCCCGGCCTTTATATCGTCGCTGGCCCGATCGGCAACTTGTCTGATCTGACACCCAGGGCAGCCGAACTGCTTCGCGGGGCGGATGTCGTCGCGGTGGAGGATAGCCGGGTCAGCGCAAAACTGCTTCGCCATGCGGGTTCGGACCGGCCGATGGTCCCCTATCACGACCATAGCAGCGAGAAATTACGGGCGCAGCTGGTGGAACGGATGGCAAGTGAAACCATTGCGTTGCTGTCGGATGCGGGGACTCCGTTAATCTCTGACCCAGGCTACAAGCTGGTACGCGATGCACGCGCGGCGGGGCGGTTTGTTACAACTTTGCCGGGGCCTAGCGCCGCCATTGCCGCATTGACGCTGTCGGGCCTTCCAACCGACCGTTTCCTCTTCATGGGGTTTCTGCCTTCCAAGGCAAAGGCGCGGGGAGATGTGCTGACGGAAATCGTCGCCGTGCGCGCAACCCTGATCTTTTACGAAAGCGGCCCGCGTCTGTCCGACAGCCTTGCCGCGATGGCGCTGGTGCTCGGCGATCGTGACGCGGCAGTAGTCCGCGAAATCAGCAAGACGTTCGAAGAAACGGTGACGGGCTGCCTCTCCGAATTGTCTGCCCGCTACGCCGACGCGCCACCAAAAGGGGAAATTGTCGTCATTGTCGGATCACCGGGAGAGGCGCCCGCGCCCAGTGAGGCCGACAGCGATGCGGCACTTGTGGAAGCCATGGCCCGCTTGCCTGTGTCGAAGGCGGCAGGGGAGGTGGCAAAGAAACTCGGCCTGGACCGGCGCACCCTTTATGCACGCGCGATGGTGCTAAAGGATGAAGCGTGAAGCGGCAGCAAGCCGAAGCGCGTGGCAGGCGGGCGGAAACGCTCTGCGCATGGTGGTTGCGGCTCAAGGGCTGGCGAATATTGGCGCGACGCGTCCGTGCGCATGGCGGGGAGGTTGACCTGATCGCCCGACGCGGCAGGATGGTCGCTTTCATCGAGGTCAAGGCCCGCGCCACACTGGCCGATCTGGATATGGCCATTGACGCACGCCGTCTGTCGCGGGTCGCGGCGGCGGCACGAATGCTTGCGTCCCGCTATGCCCGATCAGGGGATGACATACGGATCGACGTGATGCTCCTTGCACCCGGGCACTTGCCGCGCCATCTGGTCAACGTCTGGCATGGTGGTTAAATCGTCGCCGAATAGGAATGAAGGAACGCATATGCCGCTGAAAGTCGCCGTCCAGATGGACCCGATGCATTCGATCAAGATTGGTGGGGATTCCACCTTCTATATTATGCTGGCGGCGCAAAAGCGGGGTCATCAACTGTACCATTATCTCGCACCCGATCTGAATTACCGCGATGGACGCGTGACCGCGCGTGCTTTTCCAGTGACGGTTCAGGCGGTGGAGGGGGAACATTTCCACTTTGGCGAGCCGGTCAAGATCGACCTTGGGCGCGATATTGATGTGGTGTTGATGCGGCAGGACCCGCCCTTTGATCTGGGTTACATCACCGCCACACACCTGTTGGAACGAATCCAGCATGAAACGCTGGTCGTCAACGACCCGGCGTCGGTCCGCAATGCGCCGGAAAAGGTGTTCGTGCTTGATTATGCGCGCTTCATGCCGCCAACGCTCATCACCCGCAGCCTTGATGAAGTGCGGGCGTTTCAGGCCGAACATGGCGACATCGTGATCAAGCCTCTGCACGGCAATGCGGGCAGCGCTGTATTTCGCATCAGCGCGGATGGCGCAAACCTTGCCGCGCTGACCGAATTATTTGGGCAGGTCTGGGTCGAACCCTTCATGGTGCAGGCGTTTATCAAGGAAGTGGCGGGCGG
>JAENVZ010000013.1 GCA_016650315.1 Alphaproteobacteria bacterium
CCTAAAGTCATCCCGCTCTAGTCCTTCGCAATATCGAATCAATCAGCCGACGATTTCTTCCGGTTTGAAGAAATAGGCGATCTCGATGGCCGCATTTTCGTCGCTGTCCGATCCATGCACCGAGTTTGCCTCAATGGATTCGGCCAGTTCCTTGCGGATCGTGCCAGGCTCGGCATTTTCGGGGTTGGTGGCGCCCATGATGTCGCGGTTGCGCTTGACGGCGTCTTCGCCTTCCAGAACTTGCACGACGACGGGGCCGGAAATCATGGAGCTGACCAGATCGTTGAAGAAGGGGCGTTCCTTGTGGACAGCATAGAAACCTTCGGCCTGTTCCTTGCTCATCTGGATACGCCTGGACGCAACGACGCGCAGGCCTGCTTCTTCCAGCATTTTGGTGACTGCGCCGGTCAGGTTGCGGCGGGTGGCGTCAGGTTTGATGATTGAGAAAGTGCGTGTCGCGGTCATGGCGAACAAAGCTCCGATATATGTGGATGGAATTTGGCTGGCCCGGCCTTTAGCCGCGCTTGTCCCCCACTGCAAGCCGGATCAGGGGCCTTGCACCCATCGGCGTCCGTCCTGACGCCAGAAGCGCGGTTCAACACCCTCATCCTTGGACAGGACGCGCCAACTCGCCCGCGCAGCGTCGATGCTTTCTGCGTCAAAGAAATAGAAAACCCGGTCGAATTCCAACGCCTCATCGCGCCACGTTCCGTCAATCAATGCAATATGACGCGCACCATTGGCCGCTTCGCAGTCCGCCGACAGCAGGATAGGCTGAACATCGGGATGGTCGCCACCGGCTCGGCCATGCGCCAGAAAGCTTTCCGGCGCGGCGTTCCACAGGGCTTGGGAAAGGTTATCAAGACGCGCATCGTCGGCCGCGACAACCAGCAACCGTCCGCCACCGTCCAATATGCGCTGGGCAATGACCGGCAACACGCGCTCTACCGGATCATGGCTTAACTGATAGAAATCGACCTGCATCCCCAGCGTTCTCCCGAAACCGCGCCGGGCGTTACTGCTCCAACCTGTCCGTCACGAACTGGTTGAGCAGGCGCACGCCATAGCCGGTCGCACCCTTGTCCCATGTCGCGCCGGGCTTGTCCGCCCATACCATCCCGGCAATGTCCAAATGCGCCCATTTGACGCCGCTTTCAACGAAGCGTTGCAGGAACTGCGCCGCCGTGATCGAACCCGCCCCGCGCGCCCCGACATTCTTCATGTCGGCAATCGGGCTGTCGATCAGCTTGTTATAGGCGTCGGATAACGGGAAGCGCCAGAGCGGGTCACCCGCCGCCTTGCCCGCCGCCAACAGCCCTTCCGCAAGGCCGTCATCATTCGAAAACAAGCCGCCATGCTCACTGCCCAGCGAAATGATGATCGCCCCCGTCAACGTCGCCAGATCAACAAGAATTTCGGGCGAATAGGTCTTTTGCGCCCAATGCATCGCATCGCACAGGACCAGACGTCCTTCGGCATCGGTGTTGATGACTTCAATAGTCTGGCCGGACATGGAGGTGACGATATCGCCGGGACGCTGCGCATTACCGCCGGGCATGTTTTCGACAAGGCCGCATACGCCCACGACATGCGCCTTTGCCTTGCGCCCCGCGAGCGCCTTCATCATGCCAGCGACGGCGCCTGCGCCGCCCATGTCCCATTTCATGTCTTCCATGCCCGCGGCCGGCTTGATCGAAATGCCGCCGGTATCGAAGGTCACGCCTTTGCCGACCAGCGCCACCGGCTTGCTGCGCTTCGCGCCGCCCCGGTATTCGAGCGTGATCAGTTTCGGCGGCTGCACGCTGCCACGCGCCACCGACAGCAGCGAGCCCATGCCGAGCTTTTCCATGTCGTCGCGCTCCAGCACCTGCACTTTCATGCGGTAGCGCTTGGCGAGTTCGCGTGCCTGCTCGGCGAGGTAGGTCGGGGTGCAGACGTTGGCCGGCAGATTCCCGAGGTCCTTCGCGAGTTGCATGCCGTGCGCGATGGCGAGGCCCTGCTCGAGGC
>JAENVZ010000014.1 GCA_016650315.1 Alphaproteobacteria bacterium
CAGCGGCGCATCCAGCGCGCGGCGCGCTTCTTCAAGCGGGTTAAGAGTGAAATTCATGATACATTGCGTCCCTTGATCGGCAGGACCTGCGCCTCACGCCGCTGGCCAAGCCATAATTTAACGGTGAGTTCGCTGCCCTCAAGCGTGCGAACCGCCTCGGTTTCAAATCCCGCATGGTCAAACCAGCGGCCAATCTGGTCATCGGAAAAGCCAAGCCGCGCGTGCGCATCGCGGCTGCGCAATTCTTCGCGTTCATGCGCAGCAAAATCGACGATCAGCAATCGCCCCTGCGGCCCCAGTACGCGCGCAGCCTCTCCGATCACCAGTTCGGGTTGCTGCGCATAATGCAATACCTGATGCACGATCACGGTATCGCTCGCCCCGTCATCAAGCGGCAAGGCGTAAAAGTCGCCGAGCAACAATTCATATTTGTCTGAACCTGTTTCAGGCAATTTGGCACGGGCAAAGCGCAACATTTCCGGGCTGCGGTCCACCGCGACCGCCTCCACCGCCGATGCGCCGAAAAGCTGGAGCATCCGGCCTGTGCCCGTGCCGATATCAAGCAACCGCCCAATCGCGTGGCCGCCCAGCATGTCCTGCATGGCCGCCTCAACCTCTGCCTCTGGAACATGGAGCGACCGGATCGCATCCCATTCCTCCGCATGTTCGGCGAAATAGCGTTCCGCCGCCTGCGCCCGGTCATTGCGGACGGCGGCAAGCCGCGCCAGATCCGCCTTCACCCAAAGCGCTTCGCTATCCGACAGCGCCGCCCCGTCCATAAACCGCATCAGCGCGACAGTGGATGCGTCCTGACCAAGGCGAAGGAAAACCCAGCTTCCCTCCTTTCGCCGCTCGGCCAGTCCGGCTTCGACCAGGATACGGACATGGCGCGATACGCGCGGCTGGCTTTGACCGACAACCTGCGCTATTTCGCCGATAGCCAGTTCCATCGAGCGTAACAGATAAATGATGCGCAGCCGTGTCGGGTCCGCCAAGGCCCTGAAAATGTCCAATATGGGTGCCATGCGGATTACATATAAAGAATTCTTTATATCCGTCAATGAACTTTGAAAAGATCGGCACAACAGTCCAGCGGATCAGGCCGGAATGTGCCGAAATATTTGCAACCAATTGACTGTTCAGCACTCGTCAATATTACGAGGGATTGCGTTACACATAACAAATCGTTACGTGTTGCGCCTGCAGGCCACATTGGGGTCGAGCTTTTGCTTGAGCCAGCCTGTGCAGGTTCTGTTCTTTGAAGGGGGTTTTGCCCATGACCAAGTCTATTGCACTTTCACTCGTACTCGCCGCCTCGCTTGGCCTGACCGCGTGCAGCAAGGAAACTGCCGAAAGCGCCACTAATGACGCCGAAAATGCAGCCATGATGACCGAAAATGCGGCTAATTCTGCATTGAACGTTGCGGAAAATTCCGCCAACGCGATAGCCAACACCGCTGATAACGCGATGTAATCCACTTACGACTACGCGTTACCAGAGAGTGAGGAAGGGTCGCGCCATCATGGCGTGGCCTTTTTTCCTGTCCGGCACATCTGAACCAGCAGCAAGGAAACCCATGCCTCACACGCCTCGCTCCATCATCCTCGCCTGCCTGTTGGCCCTGCCATCATGTGGCAGCAACGACAATGATCCAGGCCCCGGCGGCGTAACGATGGGCGAAGCCCAAGCGCTTAACGAAGCGGCCGAAATGCTGGATGAGCGGATGGCGGGGAATGGCGGCGATGGGGAGGAAAATAGCACGGAAGGGGAGTGACTGTTCTGGGTTATTTCTTGCTGTTAAAGTGCGTGTGCTCCTGCGAAAGCAGGAACACAATTCACGCGATCAGAAAATGACAGAAAAGACCCATTGCCCGCCGCTTAAACCGCCACGGCCAAATCTACCCCAATCGCGCCAGCGCCGCCTCCAACCGCTCCGCCTCGGCGGATTTCTCCGCAAAATCCTCCCGCGCCTTTTCCACAGCTTCAGGCTTGGCCCGCTCGACAAAGGCCGGGTTTTCCAGACGGTTGGCGAGGGCATCGCGTTCTTTGACGGTCGCCTCCAAGGCCTTGCCAAGCCGCGCTTTTTCCGCAGCAAGGTCGATCACGCCCTCCAGCGGCAGCACATAAGTCGCCTCATCGACCACAATCTGCGCTGCACTACCCTCAGGCGCAGGATCGAATGACAGGGATTCGATACGGGCCAACCGGGCCAGCGCCGCCCATTGATTTTCTTCCAGCCGCAATTTCGTCTGCTCGCTGGCATCACGAACAAAGGCCTGCATCTTTGTGCCGGGCGGGACATTGAGTTCCGCCCGCGCCGTGCGAATATCCGAAACCAGCCGGATCAGCCAATTTATCTCCTCACTCGCCGCACGGTCGAGCGCATGGGCATCCGGTTGCGGCCAGTGCGCGACGATCAGTTCACCGTCACGCTTGCCCATGGCGTGCCACAATTCTTCAGTAACGAACGGCATGAAGGGATGGAGCATCACCAATATCTGATCGAGCACCCAACCAGCCACGGCTTTCGTCTCATCATCCATCTGGCCTTTGATGAGTTCCAGATACCAGTCGCAGAAGCGGTCCCAAACGAAATGATAGATCGCGTTGGCCGCAGCATCAAAGCGCAATTCCGCCATGGCGAGATCAAGCGCCTGCACGCATCCAATGGTTTCCGCAATGATCCAACGGTTGACCGGCAGCACGGCATCGGGCGCACGCAAATGGGCCGACGCCCCAATCCCGTTCGCCTGACAAAAGCGCGCGGCGTTCCAGAGCTTGGTCGCAAAGTTGCGATAGCCCTCGACGCGCTTCTCATCCATCTTGATGTCACGGCCCTGACTTTCCATCGCGGCCATGAAGAAGCGCAACGCGTCTGCGCCGTACTTGTCAATCAGGCCCAGCGGATCGACCGCATTGCCCTTCGACTTCGACATTTTCGACCCGTCGGCGGCGCGGACAAGGCCATGAAGATAGAGCTTGTGGAACGGCACTTCCTTCATGAATTCAAGGCCCTGCATGATCATCCGCGCATCCCAGAAGAAGAGGATGTCAAAGCCGGAAATCAGCAAGTCGTTGGGGTAATGGCGGGCAAGCAAATC
>JAENVZ010000015.1 GCA_016650315.1 Alphaproteobacteria bacterium
AACTGCTTGGAACATCGACATGACGGACCACAAGAGAGAGGTTCAGATCACCAACAAACGCGGCCTCCATGCACGGGCCAGCGCCAAGTTCGTGACGCTTGCCAGTGGTCTGCCCTGCGAAATCATCGTCGAAAAGGATGGCCAGTCCGTCACCGGCACGTCGATCATGGGCCTGATGATGCTGGGCGCGGCGATGGGCGATTCGATCATTATCAGCGCGGCGGGCGAACAGGCCATGCATGCGGTAGAACAACTCGCCCTGCTGGTTGAAAACCGCTTCGGCGAAGAATAAGCGGAGCCGTCATTGTCCCGCGAAATTATCGGTTTTTCAAACCCGTTGGTCAAACGCATCCGTTCGCTGCGTGACAAGAAGCACCGCAAGCGAGAGGGGCTTTTCCTGGCCGAAGGACTGCGCATCCTGACCGAAGCGCGCGAGGAAGGCGTGCTGCCAGAAATACTGTTCCATGCCGGCGATGCGGCAAACCATCCCCTTGGCGCGGCGCTCATCACGGCCATGGAAGCGACAGGCGGCGACGTGATCGTAACCAGCCCCGACATACTGGGCAAAATTTCCGGCAAGGATAACCCGCAAGCGGTCGTCGGCGTCTATCAAGACAGGTTGACCGCACTGAAGGACATTGACCGTACAAGCGCAGACATTTGGATCGTCGCGCAGGCGCTACGCGATCCGGGTAATCTGGGTACAATCCTGCGTACCGGCGATGCCGTTGGCGCGGGCGGCCTTATCCTCATCGACGATTGCGTCGATCCCTTTTCAGTAGAAGCCGTGCGGGCCAGCATGGGCGCTTTGTTCACGCAAAAGATCGTGACCGCGCGTTGGGACGAATTCATACTCTGGCTGCGATCGGGAGCGGGTCAATTGATCGGCACCAGCCTGAAAGCCAGGCAGGACTATCAGGAGCCGCACTATGAAGGCCCTGTTTTTCTGCTCGTCGGCAACGAGGCGCAGGGGCTTCCGCAAGATTATGAGGATCAATGCGACATTCTGGTCAAAATCCCCATGATGGGCAAGGCCGACAGCCTGAATGCCGCCGTCGCCACCGCCGTCATGGCCTATGAGATATTGAACCAGAGCCGGAATCGTCAGACATGAACCATGCGCCCACCCCCGCGCTGATGGTCAAACCAGCCCCGACCAGCCGCATCCTGATGGCCAGTCTTGTCGGTACGTCGGTTGAATTCTACGATTTCTATATTTATGCGACGGCCGCCTCGTTGGTTTTCGGCCCGCTTTTCTTTCCGGCGCAATCGGCGTCGGCGCAGCTCATGGCCGCTTATGCCAGCTTTGCCCTCGCCTTTATCGCGCGCCCGCTGGGCGCCAGCGTCTTTGGTCATTTCGGCGACAGGGTGGGACGCAAATCAACGCTGGTCGCGTCTCTGATGCTGATGGGCGGATCAACCCTCGCTATCGCTTTTCTGCCGACCTATCAGATGGTTGGATGGATCGCGCCGCTGCTGCTGTGTATATTGCGTTTTGGTCAGGGTTTCGGCCTTGGCGGCGAATGGGGTGGCGCGGCGTTGTTGGCGGTGGAAAATGCGCCTCCCGGCTGGCGGGGACGGTTCGGCATGTTCCCGCAACTTGGTGCGCCTGTAGGCTTTATTGCGGCTAATGGCCTGTTCCTGTTGCTGGGTGCCTTTTTGAGTGATGAGGAGTTTATCGCCTGGGGATGGCGTCTGCCCTTTCTTGCCAGCGCGTTGCTGGTGGGCCTTGGCCTTTGGGTTCGCCTGAAACTGACCGAAACACCCGTTTTTGCCGAAGCGATGGCAAAGGCCCCGCCCCCCAAAGTGCCATTTACCGCATTGTTCCGCCATCATTTCCGCGAGACGCTGGCCGGGACGTTCGCTGTCGTCGCCTGTTTTGCGATTTTCTACATCAGCACCGCCTTTGCCCTTGGCTATGGCACGCGCGAAGGTGGGATCGGGCGAGAAATGTTTCTGGCGATCCAGCTCGGCGCCATCTTGTTCATGGCGATTGGCATTATGCTTTCGGGCTGGTGGTCGGACATTGCAAACCCGCGCAAAGTGCTGATCTGGGGCTGTATCGGGACGATTCCCGTGGGCCTAGTCTTTGGCCCCGCCATGGGAAGTGGATCGGTGTTGGCGATCTTTCTGATCCTGTCTCTGGCGCTGCTGATGATGGGATTTGTTTATGGGCCGCTCGGCGCATGGCTGACGGGATTATTTCCGACGCAACTGCGTTATACCGGCACCTCAGTCGCCTTCAACGCCGGTGGTATAATGGGCGGAGCCTTGGCGCCCATAGTGGCGCAAGGTCTGGTCGAGCGTTTCGGAATCGGATCGGTGGGACTGTACCTGTCGGTCGCGGCGCTGATCAGCCTGCTGGCCTTGCTGTTTCTCGACCGGGGACGCAGCGCACTTTAGAGTTTGATGATTTTAGGTTAACCCGTTCGTCCCGAGCGAAGTCGAGGGATGCTGGCTTGGCGCTAACGTGTCTCGACTTCAGCCAAAGGCTGAAGTTTATCCTGAGCGCCTGCCTTGCAGGCAGTCGAAGGGCTCGAC
>JAENVZ010000016.1 GCA_016650315.1 Alphaproteobacteria bacterium
ATGTTGTAGGCCCGGTGCCCTCACCGGGCGTCCAATCCGCATTCGGTGAGGCACGGTTCAGACCGGCGAACCCGACGTGTCACCCACTTCGTCCGGCTCCGCAATGACCGGGGCAATGGCCTGCAGCTTGTCCCCGGGATCGAGATTGACGAGTTTGACGCCCATGGTGTTGCGGCCCGCCTCGCGGATTTGCTTCACGGGCGTGCGCACCATCTGGCCGCCCACAGTGATGAGCATGATCTCATCGCTGTCCTTCACGGTGAGCGCCCGCGCCATCAGGTGTCGTGTCTGCGGCAAAACGGCACCCAAATCGCGGGCACGACTGATGTCCGCTTCCGCCCCCAGTCCATCGCCCAGCGCCAGCAGCGCCCTTGCCTGCATCAACCGGGCCTGCGGCCATTGCGGATCAGCCTTGACCGCGTTCAGCAATTCGATCCGCGCCGTCCGCACATCGCCTTTGCCAAGCGCAGTAACACCCCGGTCATAGGCAGCACGCGCATCCCCCTTGCCAATTGCCAGCACCGCAAAGGCGAGCACGGCGATGGCAAGATACAGAACAGCCGCCAACAGCAGGTATTTCCTGCGCAACGGCATGTCAGGCTTGCATCTCATACTGCTTCAAAAGATCATAAAGCGTCGGCCGGCTGATCCCCAGCATCTTGGCCGCACCTGAAATATTGCCTTGCGTGCGGGCGATGGCGCGACGGATCGCCTTGCGGTCGGCCATTTCGCGCACGGTTTTCAGATTGATGACATCGAGAGCCTCTTCGCCCATTCCGTCCAGATCCAGATCCGCCGCTGTCACCAGCTTGCCTTCGGCCATGATGACCGCACGCTTCATACGGTTTTCAAGCTCGCGGACATTGCCCGGCCACGCCCATGCGTCGAGCGCGGCGAGGGCATCGGGGGCCAGCCCCTTGACCGCCGGATTCATGTCCTTGGCAAAGCGCGTCAGGAAATGCCTGCCCAGCAGAACCGCGTCCCCTTGCCGGTCGGCCAATATCGGAATGCGGATAACAATCTCGGCCAGCCGGTAATAGAGGTCTTCACGAAAACTGCCTGCGGCGATCATCGCCTCCAGATTTTGGTGGGTCGCGCAAACGACACGCGTATCCACCGGTATGGTCCGGCGTCCTCCGACCCGCTCAATGATGCGCTCTTGCAGGAAACGCAGCAACTTGACCTGAAGATTGAGCGGGATGTCGCCAACCTCATCCAGAAACAATGTCCCGCCAGCGGCCTGTTCGATCTTCCCTTCGGTCGTCTTCACAGCGCCAGTGAACGCGCCCTTTTCATGCCCGAACAATTCGGATTCCAAAAGGGTTTCGGGGATGGCCGCGCAATTGATCGCAACGAACTGCCCCCCTCGCCTGTTACTGCTGTCATGCACGCCGCGCGCCAGCAATTCCTTGCCTGTCCCGCTCGCACCCAACAGCATGACCGACACATCGGCATTGGCGACGCGCTCAATGGTGCGTGCGACCTTCAGCATTTCAGGCGCAGCGGTAATCATCCGGCCCAGCACGCGATGATCCTCCGACGCCGTTTCGGCCAGCCGCGCATTTTCCCTTTCCAACGCATGAACATGGAAGGCGCGCGATACGATAAGGCCCAGTTCGTCAATATCGACGGGCTTCTGATAAAAATCATAGGCCCCGCCAGAAATGGCCCGAAGCGCACTCTCCCGCACACCATGGCCGGATGCGACGATCACCTTCGTATCGGGCTTGAGCGATAATATCGCATCGAGCGTCGCAAAGCCCTCGCTGGTGCCATCGGGATCAGGCGGCAGGCCAAGGTCAAGCGTCACCACATCGGGTTCCTCGGCACGCAATATGTCAAGCGCTTCGGTGCGATCACCCGCGACCAGCACCTCATAATCCTCATAGGCCCAGCGCAATTGACGCTGCAGCCCGACGTCATCCTCGACGATCAGCAACTTTGGCAATGATGCGGGGCGGTTATCGCTCATCTGGCGACCCTTTCCTTATTGTCAGGTTCATTTTCTGTGTCCTGCATGGCGACCGGCAGGATCAGCGTGAAGCGGCTGCCCTCGCCTTCCCGGCTTTCAACCTCGATCCGTCCGTTCATGGCGGAGGCCAGAGCGCGCGCCTCGAACGCACCGATGCCGAAACCACCCTCCTTGCTGGATGAAAACGGCTTGAAAAGCTGACTGCGAATGAACTCGGCGCTCATCCCGCAACCCCGGTCGATAATTTCCACCGACACATGCAGGCTCTGTTGCCCCAGACGCACCATGACTTCTCCATCAGGGTCGCTCGCATCAATCGCATTCTGGATCAGATGATTGAGAATTTGCTCAAGGCGCGCTGGATCGGCCATGGCGTGAACCGTCACATCGCCACTGATCGCCACCGGATGATGCTGGTTCTTGGTCTCCACAACCTCTTCGACCAGTGGACGGATCGCAATCGCGCGGGATTCCTCGTAACGCGCCTTGTTATGTTGTGACAAGCGCGCGAGCATGTCGTTCATCTTGCCCACTGATTCCTGAAGCGTGGCGATCATGTCCGCCCGGAATTCCGGTTTGTCGGCGTGCCGTTCCGCATTGCGCGCGACCAGGCTC
>JAENVZ010000017.1 GCA_016650315.1 Alphaproteobacteria bacterium
CGGTCGTATTGGCGTCCGAGCCGCCAACACCAGTCAGCACATTGCCGTCGGCCGTCAGCGGACCATCCTCGGTCACGCTGTCGACATCATTCACCGCCACAGGCACATCGTCGACGACGGAAACGGTCAGTGTCGCTGTTGCCACGTCACCATCGCTATCCGTGATGGTGACGGCAAATACGTCAGGCTGGCCTGCCCCAATGACATTGTCGGTCAGCGTGTAGCTATACCCCACCTCACCATTGGCGATGGATGTGATGGTAAGCACACCCTGGGTCGTTACAATGGTCTGACCCACAGCGGTAACCGCAACGCCATTTATGGCCAGAACGGCGGGCAAATCAGTCGCGGAATAGACAATCGTGCCGGTCGTCGTTTCAGAATTGGCCGCCGCGTTGGACCCCGCAGGTTCTCCCGCGCGCGCAGGCAAGCCCGCTTCATCAACCGAATCAGTTACATCGGTCGCGCCAGCGGGGAAATCATCGGTGACGATAACGATGGTCGGTTCACTATCTTCTTCAACCGCTACTGGAAAGATTTCACGCTGTTCTGGCGTCGAAAAGGCCAGTTCCGTCGGCGGCAGAAGGTCGCCAAGGTTGAATGGGTCGCCAATGGCGCCTTCGGCGGCGGCAAAGTTGCCGCCTGAACTTTGTGGGGAGCCTGCCGCAGGCTGGGGCTCAGCGCCGATCAGGAGCGCCGCGATATTGGCTGGCGGGATTTCAATGCCACCGACAACCAATTCCGGGACGAATACCGCGCCATCAACGATCACCAATTTGGTTCCGTCCGGCAAGGTGACGACCAAATCCCGTCCAGACACCCGAATTTCATCCAGGTTCACGCCTTCGGGCAAAATGACTGGTCCGGCGAGGGCGGAAACAACCTGCGCATTTGGATGTTGGGATGCGGGATTCTGACCTGGCTGTGCGACGGCCATTCCCTTAATGTCGTTCGTCGCAGCATAATTTAACGACTGCCCGGCATCGGTGTCGTTGCTGACTGTGCGCTCAATATCCATTTTCCCACCTTCATATTTCCCGAAAGCGGCAAACACGGATGGGCAAGAACCAACGACAATCACTACAACCACTACAATATAAGCGCTGTTTGTGCTGGTCGGCGCGAAGATGGGTAAAGTCCCCTCCTTCGTTTCCTTTACTCTATCCGGTTGCAATGAAGGTTAGAAACCTTCTCTGCGCTCCCGCATATTAGTGACCGAGCCTGCGCCCCGAATATCTCGATCACCTCAGGTTAATATTTATTTAACCGGATAGAGTCACCTTTATTTAAGGTTAACGATCAGATTGCATGCAATTTTCGCTTAAAAATTGAAAGTAATAATCCTAATGTTATAGAATCTTACTTAGTTGATATTTCTTTAGTTATATATCCAATAGATTAATATTAACGACTTGTCGGACGTGAAGAACGACTCGGAGCAAGTTGCCAAATTGGCAAATGATGCCATCCCCGCATAAGATCAAAATTCGATTGAAAAATAAGGGAAATTTGCGAACGTCATCGTATATCCTTATGCCATACCTAGGGTCAGCAAGGGCAGTCTGGCATCGAAGATGAAGGGGGCTTTACGCGGCGATTTGGGCAACCATGCGTTCACGCAACGCTTCAAGCGAAATATCGGCCAAGGCCGCCTGCATATCTGTTGCGCGCAACACATGCGCCAGGCACGCCTGACGCTGCGCGAGTTCATCCAGTCCCTGCAAAGTGGGCAAATAGGCCTGCACCAGATTGGGGTCACGGCACAACGCAACGCCTAGTTGCTCCAGACATTGCCGCGATGCTTCCAGTTCGCTGGCAATAGCCCGCAGCACAGCCAGATTATCGGAGGCGATGGAGGTCGCCGCAGAGGTTTCGGAGTTATCGTCCACGATCAAGCCGCCTTGGCAAACTTGCCAGCTACTCCCAAAGTAGCGGCAGCCAGACCATTGAGCGGCAGTTGCTGCTCGACCGCACCTTGTGCCACGGCGGCGGAGGGGGCTTCATAAACCATGCAACTGTCCTTGTTCTGGCAGAAGGTCTTGCCGCCTGCCCCGCGCAAGGCCTTTAGGCCCGCCGCACCATCGCGACCCATGCCGGTCAGGATCATGCCGATACCATTGGCACCCGCAGTCTTTGCGATGGTTGCAAACAACAAGTCAGCCGAAGGGCGGAACCCCTGCACCGGATCATTGCCGAGCAGGCGGATCGACGCATCGGGCCAGCGGTCGATCACCGCATGTTTGTCGGGATCGGCAACGATATAGACCGTGCCCTGTTCCAGTTTCAGACCATCGGCGGCGACCACCACTTTCGGCTTGATCGCCGCATCCAGCTTAGCCGTAAACGGTTCAGCGAAACCGGCTTCCATCTGCTGCAACACAATGGTTGGCGGACAATTGACCGGGAAGGCGGCGAGCAGTTCAGACACAGCTTCCACGCCGCCGGTCGATGCGCTCATGGCGATAAGCTTGCCATTCCATTCGAACGGGATTTCGGAAAGATCGCCAGCGCCTGCCGCCGCCTTCACGCTCCTGGATCGCACCTTGCCGTTGGCCGCAGCGATCACCAGCTTGCCAAGCTTGTCGACAATCTTGTCGAATTCCGCAGGCGTTGCCTGCTGAGGCTTGGGAAAGCAGTCCACAGCGCCCAATTCAAGCGCCTTGAACGACGTCTGGGCTCCCTTTTGTGTCAGGGTCGAGAGCATCACCACAGGCATGGGATTGCTCTCCATCAGTTCTTCGAGAAACTCCAGGCCGCTCTTGCCGGGCATTTCGACATCCAGTGTCAATACATCGGGTTTCAGCGCCGCAATCATGTCGCGCGCTTCATCAGCGTTGGCGGCGGCGCCTACCACGCTGATCCCGCTCGACCGTTCCAGCACATCGGTAAAAAGCGCGCGCATGGTTATGGAATCATCGACGACCAGAACCCTTGTACTCATTGTGCTTCCCTTTGTTTTTGTTGCGATTGAAATCAGGCGGCTTCGGCCGTAATCAGATTACGGGTCTCTGCGGCAAGCTGATCCAGCGACAGAACCATCACCATGCGATCCTCGACCGCGACCAGGCCTTTGAGGAACAGCGAGGCACTATCGACATTCAGATTTGGCGGGGCCTGCATCGCGTCATCATCGACGGTGACAATGTCGTTGACGGCATCGACGATCAGGCCATGGAGCTGTTCGGCGATGCGGACAACGATGATGACATGACGTCCCGTCGGCTCCGTCAGTCCCCAGCCAAGGCGAGCGGCAAGATCAATGACCGGCAGTACATTGCCGCGCAGGTTGATGACGCCGCGCACATATTCGGGAACATGCGGCAAAAGCGTGGAAGGCGACCATGCGCGAATTTCACGAATGGCCATAATATCGACGCCCAGAAACTGCTCGCCGATCTGGAAGGTGATAAGTTGGCTGGGCATAATACCGGTCCTTCTTCTTCAAATTGCGTAAATCAATGACAAACCCGGCGAACGGCGGCGGCCAGTTTGACCGGGTCGAATGGCTTGACGATCCAGCCGGTCGCGCCAGCCGCACGTGCGCGGGCCTTTTTCTCTTCCGAACTTTCCGTCGACAGGACCAGGATCGGGCGATCCCGATGACGCCCATCCGCCCGTAGCGCGTCGATCAGGCCAAAACCGTCCATGCGCGGCATGTTGATGTCGGTGATGATCATGTCAGGCGTATTGACCTTCAGCCAATCGAGCGCGGCAATGCCATCCTCGGCCTCGGCCACATCATAGCCATGTTCAGTAAGCGCGATGCGCAGCAGCATTCTCATGCTGGGGCTGTCATCGACCGTCAATATCTTGGTTACGGCAGTCATGGAGATCTCCAATGGTCAGAATAGTTCGACGTCGCCCATGGACGCCGCTGGGGTTGGGGTGGTTTTAATTTCGACAGGAAGCTGATCTGTCAGCACGCGGCAGCGCGCCTGACCTTTCACGGCGCGGAAATCGACGCGTCGCGCCGCATTCCCGCCCAGATTACTGAACGTGAGCGAAATGCCGTCACGAGCGAGGAAGTCGATGGCGAAGCGCGCATTCGCCGACCCGATTTCCTGCATCCCGACATGCATGTTCGCGCCGCCATAGAGATGCGCCCTCATCCGTCTGCGCACTGCGCCCGCCTTCAGCATCTCGTTGATCAGCAATTCCATGGCATAAGTGCCATAGCGTTCCGACTGCGCGCCGAAAGACAAGTCGCCTTCGCGCGGTTCGGACAGCAGGAAATGGTTCATGCCGCCGACCCCGGCAATGCCGTCGAACAGACAGGCGGCCACGCAACTGCCCAGCACCGTCGTCAAAACCACAGCAGAATCCAATGTCACTTTGGTCGTGCCCTGGATTACGTTGATGCGTTTTTCCGGCAACAAGGTCGTCCTATTGTCCACCGGGGTCATGAATGACATTGTTCGATGACCCTTCCGGCCAGTCCGTCAAGGGACACGACATGGCTGGCCGCGCCCAGTTCCACGGCGGCGCGCGGCATTCCATAGACAACGCAACTGTCCTTATCTTGTGCAAAGGTCACCGCGCCTACATCGCGCATTTCCAACAGGCCTCGCGCACCGTCACTGCCCATGCCGGTCAATATCGCGCCGACAGCCCGGCGACCCGCAACCCGTGCGACCGAAGCGAAAAGCATATCCACGCTCGGTTTATGGCCACAGACCGGGTCAACATCGCTCAGGCGGCAATAAGGCCGCTGCGTCGAATGGATCGTGAGGTGACTACCCCCCGGCGCCACATAGACATGGCCTATTTCCAAAGGCTGGTCATGCGCGGCCAGACCGACGCTGGCCGCGCAATGTGTGTCCAGCCGTGCCGCCAACGCGCCGGAAAAGCTTGCCCCGATATGCTGGACAATCAATGTCGGCGGACAATTGGCAGGCCAGCTTTTGAGCAACTGGATCAGCGCCTCGACGCCGCCGGTCGATGATCCGATGGCGATGATATTGCCATTGGGCCGAAATTCGGCGCTGGAACGGACGACAGGCTGACGCGCTGCCAATCGGCGTATGCTGCTGCGCGCGGCATGACGGACGATGTTCGCCAGTTCATTGTCGTTGAACGGTCCCTGCGGCTTGGCATAACAATCGACCGCGCCCAGTTCGAGCGCACGCATCGTCGTCTCCGCACCCTTGTAGGTCAATCCCGACACGACGACGACTGGGGTTGGTCGCAGGGTCATGATCTTTTCCAGGAAATCGAGGCCGCTCATGCCGGGCATTTCAATGTCCAGCGTGATGACATCGGGGTCCAGTTCCTTGATGAGCCGCCGCCCCTCCTGCGCATTGCTGGCGGCGCCCACGACTTCAATCCCGGGATCGCGCGACAGGCTGGCGCTCAACAGCGCGCGCATGGTGGGGGAGTCATCAACGACAAGGGCCCGGACAGTCATGCGCCATGCTTTCTGTAAATGGTGGGACCGACAGGATCGCAATGCCGCACAGCGGGACCGACCAGCCGCTCACTATGGCCGATATACAGATAGCCGCCGGGCTGGAGCTTCGCACACAGGCGATCCAGCAGCTTTTTCTTGGTCGGTTCATCGAAATAGATCATGACATTCCGGCAAAAAATAACGTCGAACATGCCTGTTAACGGCCAGTTGCCGAGCAGGTTTAGCTGGCGGAAGCGGACGAGGTCCCGCACCGCGTCGGATATGACGATATTGACGCCTTCGGCCCTCGCCCAGTTCTGCTTCAACCGGGCGGGCATTTCCGCCGTACCGATGGAGGGATAGGTTGCAGCGCGGCCGGTTTCGAGGACATGATCGGCAAGGTCGGTTGCCAACAGGGCAATGTCGCTGCCCGCAATGCGCCGACCGCTGGCCTGTTCTTCGCCAAGCAGGGTCATGCCCAGCGAATAGACCTCCTCCCCGCTCGAACAGCCTGCCGACCACATACGGACGCGGCCACCGCCAAGCGCCCGCCTGACCATCTGGAGCCGCACATCGCGCGCGAAATGTTCGAAATGATGGTTCTCACGAAAAAATTTCGTATGATTGGTGGTCAGAGCACTGATCGCGCGCCGCCGTTCTTGAGGATCTGAATTCAATATGCCGATATATTCGGCAAAGGTCGCAACCGCCCGTTCACGCAAATATTTGGTGAGGCGCGAATAGATGAGCATGGCCTTGCCCTCTGGCATGACAATGCCCGCATCGGCATAGACCAGCGCCGAAAGCGCCTGAAAATCGTCCCGGTGATAGGCA
Source organism: Alphaproteobacteria bacterium (assembly GCA_016650315.1). GTDB lineage: Bacteria > Pseudomonadota > Alphaproteobacteria > Sphingomonadales > Sphingomonadaceae > Rhizorhapis. The sequence goes on from JAENVZ010000017.1 coordinate 6,221, forward strand.
AAGTCATGGACGACGTCGAACGGGCTGTTCGTGGCGACCGCGAGCGCGCTCATGCCGCTTCGGCCATACGAGAACGGCCCAGTTCGGACGCAACCACCGATTCAACGTCCAAGATCAACGCAACCCGGCCATCGCCCAATATGGTCGCGCCAGCGACCCCGTCGATCTGCTGGAAATTCGTCTCAAGGCTCTTGATCACCACCTGTCGCTGATCCTTGATCGTATCGACCATCAGCACCGAATGGCCGGCCGTTTCGGACTCCACGACGATCAGCACCGCCTGCGTCGGGTCGGTTTCACTGCCCTCGATCCCCAGTCTGCGACCGACATGCTGAACCGGCAGGAATTGCCCGCGAACGTTCAGCATGAACTTGCCGCCGCCAAGCTGCCGCACTTCCTGTGGTCCGGGTCGCAGGCTTTCGACGATATGGGTCAGCGGCACGACGAGCGTCTGGTCACCCACGCCGACGATCATCCCATCGGCAATGGCCAGTGTCAGCGGCAAAGCAAGCGTGAAGGTGCTGCCATGGCCGGGACGTGAGGAAATGCTGATCCGGCCGCCCAATGCCTGCACATTTTGCCGCACCACATCCATCCCGACGCCGCGGCCCGATATGTTCGACACAGTTTGCGCGGTCGAAAAACCCGGCGCGAAGATCAGATTGTCGATCTCTTCATCCGAAAGTTGAGCGTCCGCACCGATCAGGCCACGTTCGATGGCCTTGGCCAGAACGCGCTCGCGGTTGATGCCCCGTCCGTCGTCTGACACACAGATAAGTATCCGCCCTCCACGATGTTCGGCGCTAAGCCGCACCACGCCTTCAGGCGATTTGCCCGCAGCAGTGCGATCCTCGGGCGTTTCAAGACCATGATCGATCGCGTTGCGGATAAGGTGGGTCAGCGGTTCGCCAATGCGCTCCACGACGGTCTTGTCGAGTTCGGTGCCCTCCCCTTCCACATCCAGCCGGACCCGCTTGCCAGTTTCGGTTTCCAGCTCGCGCACGATACGCGGCACCCGGCTGAAGACCGAACGGATCGGCTGCGCGCGGATCGACATGGCGCAATCCTGCAGCTCCCGCGTCAGATGGTCGAGATCGGCAACCTCGGCAATCTGGGATACGCCCATCACCGATAACTGTTGGGCAAGCATGGCCTGCGTGATGACCAGTTCGCCCACCGTATTCACCAACCGATCAAGCTTTTCCAGATCGACCCGGATGGTCTGTCCAGCCTTGACTGAAGCCTGACCCGCCTGGGGTGCAACAGGTGCGGCGTCCTTGGGTTCCGGCTTGACTTCGACCTTTACAGCAACCGGTATCAGTGCCTGAGGAGCGTCCGTGACTGCCTCATGTTTAGCAGCAGGCACAACGGTGGCATCGGCCATTTTGATGACCGGCTCGGCATCAACCTCGTCAATGACGACCTTGCATTCCGAACCCAGGAAATCGAATATATCGGCGATGTTGGCACGTTCGACGCTGACAGGCAGGCGATATTGCCATTCCAGATAGGCGGCCTCTGCGTCGAAGACATCCAGATCCGGCACTTCGTCGACATGCGCATGAACACAGCGCGCCCCAAGATCGACCAGCGCCCGCAGCAGCAGCAGCGGCTCACTGCCATTGGTGAGCGCGCCCGCCATGGGCCGCACCGTCACCAGCCACTCTTTCGCGCCGCTTGTTTCGTCGCTGCTCTCCGCTTCGGGCTGGTCGAGCGAACTGAGCAAGCCCTCCAGGTCAAAATCCAGCCCTGTAATCTCCGGCATCACTGGTTCAGGTGTTCCCGGTTCAGTTGGGGTAGCTCCGGCCGCGCTTTCTGCAACTTCTTCCAGCAGACGGCTCATTTCGGCATCGTTCGGTGTATCGCAGTCACCTTTGATGGTGCTGACATGATCGGTCAGAATATCAAAGGCACGGAACAATGTCGCCAGCAGCGCATCTGTCAACGGCTTGTCGCCATCGCGCACTTGGGCGAGCACCGTTTCAAACTTGTGTGTATATTGTTGCAGCGCGGTAAAACCGAATGCCCCTGCTCCGCCCTTGATCGAATGGACCGCCCGGAAAATGCTGTTGATCGCTTCGCTGTCTTGCGCATTGGACTGGCAATCGATCAGGCCGGTTTCGGCGCTGGCAAGACCTTCGTCGCATTCCTGCAGGAAAATGATCTGGATGTCGTCCTGGTTCATGACCCTGTTTCCCCTTTTAAAGCGCCTGTGCGGCCGGGCCGGGCAAAAGGCGGTGCAACCCGGCAATGCGCAGTGCATTTTCGAATGGCTCGCTTCTGTCCTGGACCATGAATGAAAGGTCGCGTTTCTCAGCGGTCAGCGCCGCGCTTACCAGCAATTGCAGGCCGCATTGGCCGATCTGACGCACATTCCCCGCCGCGACCGCAACTTCTGTACCCGCGCCCATCGCATCGGAAAGCTCAGTAGCCAGTTCAATCGCCGCCGTGCGATCGACGACCGGGGGAAGGTTGATGATTTTCATGGCCGTATTGCCTTTTTTCGAAGTCGTGATTGTAAAGCCAAAGAAGCATGCGTCCTGCTGGCCACGCGTTGCCTGTGCTTAGAATTTCGTCCAGTCATC
>JAENVZ010000018.1 GCA_016650315.1 Alphaproteobacteria bacterium
GTTACGACCGTCTGGCGGTTGCGCGACTGGGTCGGGTCGCGCCAGCGTTACTGGGGCACGCCGTTCCCGATTTTCCATTGCGATACATGCGTCCCGGTTGGCGTTCCCAAAGCGCAATTGCCGATCACCTTGCCCGACGACGTCAGCTTCGACATTCCCGGCAACCCGCTCGATCGGCACCCGACATGGAAGCATGTGGACTGCCCCACATGCGGCAAGGCGGCGCGGCGCGAAACCGACACGCTCGACACATTCGTCGATTCAAGCTGGTATTTCATCCGTTTCGCCAGCCAGCCCGGCGACAAGCCCTTCGATGCGGAAGCGGTGAAAAAATGGATGCCGGTCAGCCAGTATATCGGCGGCGTCGAACATGCGATCCTGCACCTGCTCTATGCTCGCTTCTGGACGCGCGCGCTCAAGCATATCGGCATGATTGACATTGCCGAACCGTTCACCGGCCTGTTCACGCAGGGCATGGTGACGCATGAAACCTACAAGACGGTTGATGGCCGCTGGCTATCCCCCGATGCGGTGGAAAAACGCGGCGACCAGGTGATCATCATCGAAACCGGCGAGAATGCAACGCTCGGCCGCGTCGAGAAAATGTCCAAGTCGAAGAAGAATGTCGTCGATCCCGATGACATCATCGAACAATATGGCGCAGACGCGGTACGCTGGTTCATGCTGTCCGACAGTCCGCCCGAACGCGACCTGCCCTGGACCGACGCAGGGATTGAGGGCGCATGGCGCTTCGTCAATCGTCTGTGGCGGCTTTTCGGTCAAATCGACCCGACAGCGACCGGCGAAGACAAGCCGCTCGACCGCAAGCTGCACCAGACCATCGATGGCGTGGCCAAGGATATCGAGGCGCTGTCGTTCAACAAGGCGGTGGCGAAAATCTACGAACTTGCCAATGCCGTCGAAAAGGCTGCTCCGTCGGCATCGCGCTCCGCCGCCATCCGTGCGCTTGCTTTGCTGGTAGCGCCCATGACGCCGCATCTGGCCGAGGAAGCGTGGGCCGAATTTGGGGCCGACATGGGCGAGCAGGGTCTGATCGCCGACGCCTCTTGGCCCGCCGTCGATCCCGCACTGCTGGTTGAGGATGAAGTCACCGTCGCCGTCCAGGTGCAGGGCAAGTTGCGCGACACCCTGACCGTCGCCAAGGGCACGCCGAAGGACGAACTGGAACGCCTTGCGCTGGCATCCGTGAAGATTCTGCGTACGCTTGATGGTGCGGTTCCGAAAAAAGTGATTGTCGTTCCCGATCGATTGGTCAATCTGGTCATATGAAACGCCTTCTTCCTTTGTTGTTGATCGCCGCCAGCCTTCCGGGCTGTGGCCTGCGACCGCTTTATGCGGGTGGCAGCGAAGGCGCGGTCGCACAATCGCTGCGCGATATTGAAGTCGCGCCGATTGAAGGAAAAGGCGGCTGGCTTGTCCGCAACGCGATCAACGACCGGCTGGCCGCCGTACCCAGCGCATCCCCACGCTATCGTCTAGTCGTCAAGCTGGATGACGAAATTACCGGCTTTGGTGTCCGTTCCGACGATTCCATAACACGCGAGCGACGCACCCTGCGCGCCCGATACCAGTTGATCGAAATGGGCGGCGATAAGGTCGTGCTGGATGCAACCGCCGGTTCGGACGCTGGGATTGACGTCACCAGTTCGGAATATGCGACTATCGCGGCGGAAAATACCGCGCTGGAACGACTGGCCCAAACGGTCGCCGATCAGATCATATCGCGCCTTGCGCTCTACGCGACGCGCAGCGCGAATGGCCAGTGAAGGCCAATAAGGGCCAGATCGAACGCGCACTTGATGCGCCCCCCGCCGACATTCGCCTGTTCCTGCTTTACGGCCCGGATGAGGCAGGCAGCCGGGCGCTGGCAAAACGGCTGGAGCGGGCCATGGGTCTGAATGCCGAGCGTATTGACCTGGACGGCCCTACCTTGAAGGCTGATCCGGCGCGACTGGCCGACGAAGCGGCTTCGATTTCGCTGTTCGGTGACGCCCGTTGGCTGCGCCTGACTCTGTCGGGCGAAGAGGCATTGCCCGCAATCGAGGGGCTGTTGAATGCCGCTCAAGCTGGCAATCCGGTTGTGGCGTTGGCAGGGGAATTGCGGAACACATCGAAAATTCTCAAGCTTGCGCTCGACCACAAGGCCGTCATGGCCTGCGCCAGCTATGTGCCCGAAGGCCGCGACGCCGAACAGCTTGCCGCCGCTATAGCCCGCGAACTGGGTTTGCGCTTGCCATCCGACCTTGCCCGGCGGATTGCAGAACTGACCGGCGGCGACCGCACCTTGATGTCGGGCGAAATCGAAAAGCTCGCCCTCTATCTGGACGCCGCGCCGGAACGGCCAACAGACGCAACCCATGATGCCATCGACGCATTGGCGGTCGAAGCGGCGGAACAGGATATTGGTACGCTGGTCAATGCCACGCTGGGCGGTGATCCGGTTAAATTGATCCACGAATTGCAGATTCTGGCACAGCTTGGCGCCAGTGAGGGCAGTATGCTGTGGGCATTACTGCGTCGCGCCCATCTGCTTGCCGCACTTCGGGCAGAGATGGTCAAGGGCATCGGCCTGGACGCCGCCATGGCGTCGGCTGGTCGTGCTGTGTTCTGGAAAGATAAAGGCGCGGTGCAACGGCAAGTCCGCCTTTGGTCCGCCGACGGCATTGCTCGCGTCATTCATCGCCTGGGCCAGGCAGAGCGCCTGTCACGATCCAGCCGCAATGCCGGCCCCATACTGATCGAACATGAACTGCTGATCATTGCCCGGCAAGCCGCCCGGGGACAATAACGTGGCAGGCAATCCCCCTACGCGTTCCATGATTCCCTATTTGTCCTGAAGACCCCGCAGGTATATCATCCCGCCCAACAGGGCAGACGCCACGGGA
>JAENVZ010000019.1 GCA_016650315.1 Alphaproteobacteria bacterium
AACTCGACATCGACGCCTGCGGTCGGTTCGTCCAGAAATAATATCTCGGGTTCGTGCACCAGCGCCTTTGCAATCATCAGGCGACGTTTCATGCCCCCCGACAGTTCCGTCGATTTGGCGTGGCGCTTGTCCCAAAGCGTCAGGTCACGCAGAATCTTTTCAATAAGAACCGGGTCAGGCTTCTTGCCAAACAGGCCGCGACTGAATTGTACGGTCGAAATAACGTCTTCGAACATGTCGAGCGATATTTCCTGCGGCACGAGGCCAATTTTCGCTCGCGCCGCCTTGTAATCGCGGACAATATCCTTGCCATCGACCAGAACGCTGCCACTGCTGGGCGTCACCAGGCCACAAATGATGCTGATCAACGTCGTCTTGCCTGCACCATTGGCGCCCAGCAACGCGAAAATTTCCCCCTTGTTGATGTCCAGATCAATGGCATCAAGCGCCTTGGTGCCCGAAGCATAGCTTTTGGACAGACCAGAAACAGAAATTATGGATGACATGCAACGGGAATCCCTGAACGCGGACTTTGATATATGCGGTGAAGGTAGGAAGAAAACCACCGCTTACAAGCAAAGCAGAGATGAAATCCCGATGGCAGGTCCATAAGAAAGTTCTTTGCGAAAATGCGGCCCCATCACCTTTCCCCTTGGCAGCACACAGGATAACAGGGCTTCATGTCCACCGCTCTCAACATAACCCGCTCCATCCTCGGTCAACCCTGGCAATGGCGGGGAGCGGGCGCGGATGGAAGAGACCCTGACTTTCAACCCAATGATCTGGTAACACAAATCCTTTTGGCCCGTGGATGTACACAGGACAATATGGCCGCCCACCGCGACCCGACTATTCGCGCATTCATGCCGGACCCCAGCATATTTCAGGATATGGACAAGGCCGCATCCCGGATTGCAGATGGCGTCGAAGCGCGTGAGAATATCACTATTTTCGGCGATTACGATGTCGATGGAGCGACCAGTGCGGCACTTCTCATCCGCCTGCTACGTGATCTGGGCATAGAAGCTGCCGCCTATATTCCCGACCGCCTGATGGAAGGATATGGGCCGAGCGGCGAAGCGTTAGTGCGACTGGCGCAGGGTGGCTCGTCCCTCATTGTCACGGTTGATTGCGGCGCGCAGGCATTCGAGGCGCTGGATATGGCGCACGCGGCGGGCGTGGACGTCATCGTGGTCGATCATCATAAATGCGCGAGCGACCTCCCCCGCGCCTTCGCATTGGTCAATCCCAACCGACTTGATGAAAGCGAAGCGGGTGCGAACCATGGCCACCTTGCGGCAGTCGGCGTCGCTTTTCTGCTGGGTGCGGCCGTATTGCGGGAATTGCGTGGGCGGGGTTATTTTGAACATCGGCCTGAACCACGATTGATCGATCTGCTTGATCTTGTCGCTCTGGGCACCGTTGCGGACGTCGCCTCTCTTCGCAGCCTCAACCGCGCCTTTGTCGCACAAGGTCTCAAGATCATGGCAAACCGCCGCAATATAGGCATGAGTGCTCTTATCGAGGCGGCCAGATTGCAGCGCGCACCGATCTGTTCCGACCTGGGGTTCGCGCTTGGGCCACGTATCAACGCTGGTGGACGTGTAGGCAAGTCTGACCTAGGCGTTCGCCTGCTAACGACACTGAACCCTGTAGAGGCCCGTGATATTGCAGCACAACTCGACGTCCTCAACATCGAGCGCCGCATGATCGAGACTGTAGTGCAGGAAGAAGCCGAAACCATGAGCGATAGCCAGCATAACCGCGCCGTCGCCATTATGGCGGGCAAGGGCTGGCATCCCGGCGTGATCGGCATTGTCGCTGGCCGGCTCAAGGAAAAACTGGGCCGCCCCGCCATCGTGATTGCACTTGACGAAGACGGCTTGGGCAAAGGATCAGGCCGTTCAATCGCCGGGGTAGATCTGGGCGCAGCGATATTGGCGGCGAAGGACAACGGTCTGCTTGTGGCCGGCGGTGGTCACGCGATGGCAGCGGGCATTACGGTTGCGGAAGAAAAAATGGATGCGCTCGCCGACTTTCTCGACGAACGCCTGTCGGCTGATGTAGCGCGGGCTCGGGGCGAACGCGCCCTGTTGCTGGATGCCATCCTGTCGCCAAGAGGGGTTAATCCTGCTTTTCTGGAGGCGATAGAGGAAGGCGGCCCCTATGGCACCGGCTGGCCAGCGCCCCGTATTGCGACCGGCCCTGTCCGGGTCATCAAGGCGGATATTGTCGGCAATGGCCACGTCCGCGCCATCGTGTCGGGGGATGATGGCGGCAGCCTCAAGACAGTTGCGTTCCGCCATGCCGAATCCGAACTTGGTCAAGCCCTGCTGGCCGCTCCCCGCGACCGCCGCCTGTGGATGGCGGGCCGCGCAAAGCTCGACGATTGGGGCACGCGTCCCGCCGCCGAACTCCATGTCGAAGATGCCGCCTGGGTGGATCAGGTATAAATAGAAGTTGGGGCAAGAATCTTTGCATCTCGCCACTATCCGGGCTTGACCCGCACCCCCCCCTCCCCTAATGGCGTCGGCTCTGGCACAGCCCTGCTTCGGGGCCCCTTCGTCTAGCGGTTAGGACGCGGCCCTTTCACGGCTGAAACACGGGTTCAATTCCCGTAGGGGTCACCAGCTTTTCAATAAATTATGCACTTGAAATTCCGCCATTATTCTCATTTTGACGATGGTTTGGCTTAAAATTGCACTGCTTAAAATGGGGCCTATATACGTAGCTGACCACTAGGCCGGGCGGCGTGACAACGCTCCATCCATGCTGCATCATATCCTCAGCGCAATGATAGGTCTGTTGACGCTTGACAAGCGGAAGGGCATCAGAATTTTCGATGGAAACAGACAGTAAGACAAACCTGCTCAAGGAAGCATCCGATAGGCCGCAGGTCTATTCCAGTCCGGCAATCATTGCCCGGCGTCAACGGATTCTGGAAGAAACCCGCAAGATTATTTCCGAACAGGGCATATCCGCTCTCAGCATGAATGAGGTGGGCCTGCGCGCCGGCGTTGCCAAGCGTACGCTTTATAATGCCTTCCAGACGCGCGAACGCATGATTGCGACCGCGATTCAGGAATATTTCGACGAATTTGTTGGACACATTCATTTCACGAATGCGTCCGGAACAATGATGCATAACCTGGAACGGATGATTTCCGTGGTCCAGCGCAATCGCCAGATCCGCAATTACATCAAAGCAATCATGTCGCTTTATTTCAGCCCGGATGCCGACAGCGATATCTGGCTGGCCATGCATTCAATGGCCACGCGCCCCAATTTGAAATGGCTGAAGATACTGCAGTCCAAGAAACAGCTTCAACCCTGGGTGCATGTCGAGAGACTCGCCGAGGACGCTGTGCGTATAGAATATGCTATCATCAACGATTGGGCCCTTGGCCGCTTTCCCGATGACGAAATAGTGGTGCGGTTGATTACCAGCTATCTGACCTTCATCCTGGGCGCGACGCGCGGCCCCGCGCGTAAGGAAATCGAGGAGTTGTTGAAGCGAATCGATGCCGAAGGAGTGGTGGCACTTCCCGAACCCAAAAGCCTTAAGGGGATCAAAGTAGCATAAATCTATCCTTGCGTGCAATTTTACTTGCGCCCTGTGCGATAACGCGCTTTGATCCCAGCGTATATGCAGCTCAACTATTGAGGGTAGAGGGCATGACGGATACGCAAACAGCGATGCAAGATGAAATCATCGTTGAGCGACAACCCGCGCAATGTCGATCTCGACCGGCTGGAGGCGATGGCCGGGCCACGTACGACCCGCGACATCGTCGATATTCTGGTATTCCCGGTAACGGCCCTCCATGACGATTATTATGTGCAGTTTATCGTGATGTTGAGCATGACCCACCGTGACCTGATGATGGATGCGATCGAAAACCGCTGGAATTCCGGTTATAGCCGATGCTTGGATGATCTGCGCCGGTTGATACCGCCCATGCCGACAGCTCTGCAGAATCAGCGATTCGTCTTCATGGGTACTTATCTGGGAGCGGTCCCTGCTGCACGGCAACGGGCGTTGTCCGACCGCAGCCGCAGCCACCCGACCTGGGGGTCTGACGTCAGCCTTGAACATTTCGTCCAGTCCGTGACGACGGTTCTCGAAGCGCCCGTGAACTTTCCGGCGGAAGCGCTTGCAACAATTGGAGTGGACGGCGCGCCCTTGCCGCGCGATTATGGGCCTGTTGGATAATCGTCCCAGCACGAACGTAAAAATCATGTGGAGCAGAACATTGGGCGCAGAACATATCATCGGAATCGCAAGCGGTCAGGCCGGTGCGCCAGCAATATATGCGGCGCTGGCCGATGCCGCGCTTCCCGACCTGCTGGCTGCCGCGTCCATGCTGCGCGATGCGGGTCATGGACGCATCCAGAGCTGGTCGCCCAAGGTTTTCATTCCGCTGACCCAACTCTGCCGCAACCTTTGCCATTACTGCACCTTTTCCCAACCGCCGCGACCGGGCGAACGGGCCTATATGACGCTGGAGCAAGTATTGTGCGTCGCCCGCGCGGGCAAGGCAGCCGGTTGCACCGAAGCGCTGTTTACACTGGGCGACAAACCGGAATTGCGCTTTCAGGCAGCGAGGGACGAACTCGCCGCACTGGGCCATGAAACGACCCTGTCCTATCTGGCCGAAATATGCGCGGCGGTGCGCGATGAAACCGGCTTGCTGCCGCACATCAATGCGGGTGTCATGAGCCGGGAGGACATGACCATGCTGCGCCGTGTGTCGGTATCGCAGGGCCTGATGCTCGAATCGGTATCAGATCGCCTGATGGAAAAGGGCGGCGCCCATTATCGCTCGCCTGACAAAGCACCCGCTGCCCGATTGGAAACCATTCGTCTGGCCGGCGAATTGGCTGTGCCTTTCACCACAGGCATATTGATCGGCATTGGCGAGACGCGCGAAGAACGAGTGGAAGCGCTGCTCGCCATCCGCAATCTTCACACCCAATATGGCCATATTCAGGAAGTTATCGTCCAGAATTTCCGCGCCAAGCCACGCACCGTGATGGCCGATGCACCCGAACCCGACATGGACGACCTGCTCTGGACCATCGCCGCTGCACGATTGATCCTGGGGACTGAAATGAACATTCAGGCCCCACCCAACCTGTCGGCGCAGGACTTCCCGCGCCTCATATCGGCGGGCATAAACGACTGGGGCGGCGTATCGCCTGTCACCCCCGATCATGTGAACCCGGAGGCTCCGTGGCCAGAGATCGAACGCCTGCGCGAGGCAACAGCGCAAACCGGACGCATTCTGGTTGCCCGTCTGCCCGTTTATCCCGCCTATGCGTCCGACAATGCCCGTTGGCAGGACAAGGCAATGGTCCCTGCGATCCTGCGTGCCGCCGATGCAACCGGTTTCGCCCGCGCCGACGACTGGTCGCCGGGTGTTACGCTGCCCGAACGCCCTGCTATCCCATGCAGCTTGCCCGTCGATCCACGGATAGCCGCCATCGTCAATCAGGCCATGGCGGGCGATGGCATTGACGAGGACGCCATAACCACGCTCTTTTCGGCCCGTGATGTGGATCTGGAGCATATATGTGCAAGCGCCGACCAGTTGCGCCAGCAGGTTAATGGCGACACCGTCACCTATGTCGTCAACCGGAACATCAACTATACCAATATCTGCGTCTATAAATGCGGCTTCTGCGCCTTTTCAAAGGGCGACAAGGCGGAGGCATTACGCGGCCAGCCCTATGACCTCGACATTGCCGAAGTCGTCCGCCGCACGCGGGAGGCATGGGATCGCGGCGGTACAGAGGTCTGCCTTCAGGGCGGCATTCACCCCCATTATACAGGGGACACCTATCTCAACCTTGCCCGCGCCGTGCGCTCTGCGGTGCCGGACATGCACATCCATGCCTTTTCCCCGCTGGAGGTGGCGCAAGGTGCTGCGACGCTGGGCCTCTCGGTGGAAATGTTCCTCCGACGCCTGAAGGATGCGGGACTCAATACTTTGCCTGGTACTGCGGCGGAAATATTGGACGATGATGTCCGGGCCATCATCTGCCCGGACAAGCTTGACACCCGGCAATGGCTGGATGTGATTGAAACGGCCCACCGCGTCGGTTTTCGCACAACGGCGACCATCATGTTCGGCCATGTCGATACACCGCGCCACTGGGCACAGCACCTGATCCATATCCGTGCGTTGCAGGCACGCACAGGCGGCTTTACCGAATTCGTACCGCTCCCCTTCGTCCACATGGAAGCACCCATCGCCCTGCGCGGTCAGGCGCGTTGCGGCCCGACATTCCGGGAGGTGCGCCTGATGCACGCCGTGGCACGCCTGGCCCTGCACCCGCTGATCCCGTCGATCCAGACCAGTTGGGTAAAGCTTGGCGCCAAAGGCGTTGCCGCTTGCCTGAATTCAGGCGCCAACGATTTGGGCGGAACGCTGATGAACGAAAGCATCTCGCGCGCGGCCGGCACCCAACATGGCCAGGAAATGCCGCCTGCCGCGATGGAAGCACTGATCCGTTCGTTGGGCCGCACCCCGCGCCAACGTACAACGCTTTACGGCCCGGTCGATGAGGCAACCCGGCAACGCGGCATGACCGCCGACACTCTTCTCCCGGTCATCCTGACACCTCCGCACAAGCGGCCCAAGGAACATAGGCACATAGAGAGGCTTGAACATGCATAATGACAGCAAGGCGGTCATCGCCGTTCTGGGAGGCACCGGAAAGGAAGGCGGCGGCCTTGCCCTTCGCTGGGCGCACAAGGGGCACAAGGTCATCATCGGCGGCCGCTTGGCCGAGCGCGCGCAGGAAGTCGCCGCCGCGATGAACGAGACGCTTGGCAGCAATGCAGTCAGCGGCGCAATTAATGCCGATGCTGCATCACAAGCCGACATTGTGGTCCTGGCCGTGCCTTATGCTGCGCAACAATCAACGGTTGAGGATGTCCGCGCCGGATTGACCGGAAAGATACTGATCGACGTCACCGTGCCGCTGGTTCCGCCCAAGGTCAGCCGGGTCCAACTTCCCGATGGCGGTTCAGCGGTCGCAGCCGTTCAGAAGTTGCTGGGCGAAGGTGTACGGGTTGTCTCTGCTTTCCAGAACATCTCTGCCCATCACCTGACCAAACTGGATGAAGACATTGAATGCGATGTGCTGGTCTGTTCCGATGATGCAGAGGCCGCAGACAGCGTCGTCGAACTCGCACAGGAAATCGGCCTGCGCGCATGGAATGCCGGACCGCTCGCCAATTCCGTGGTTGCCGAGGGCTTGACCTCCGTACTGATCTCGCTCAACCGTCGTTACAAAGTGCCGGGGTCCGGCATCCGTATTACGGGAGTGTAAACAAGATTTCCATGGCAACGCAATCTGCGGCCCTTTCACTCGTCGCCCTTGGCGGCGTGCCTATGGTTGTACCCGGTGCCAATCTGGCCGACACGGTCATCAATGCGCTTGTCGCTTCAACCGAAACGCTGCGCGACGGCGACATCGTGGTTCTGGCCCAGAAGATCGTATCGAAAGCGGAGGGGCGCGCAGTCCCGCTCGCTGACATTACACCGTCTCCTGCCGCACTCGACCTCGCATCCCAATGCGACAAGGACCCCCGACTAGTGGAGTTGATCCTGTCGGAATCACAGGCGGTCATGCGCGTGCGGCCGGGCGTGCTGATCGTCCGCCACCGCCTTGGGCTGGTGCTCGCCAATGCCGGCATCGACCAATCGAACATCGATCAGAGCGGCGGCCCTGTTGCCCTTCTCCTGCCACGCGATCCTGATGAAAGTTGCCTTCAATTGCGCGCCGCCCTGCACGAACGGACTGGAATCGATGCCGCAGTCCTGATTATCGACAGCTTTGGCCGCGCCTGGCGCAACGGCACCACCGGCACTGCCATCGGGGTCAGCGGCATGGCTGGCCTGCTCGACCTGCGCGGCGCGCCGGACCTGCATGGCCGCCGCCTTGAAACGAGCGAATTGGGTCTGGCCGATGAGGTCGCCGCTGCCGCCTCTCTCATCATGGGGCAAGGGAATGAAGGGCGTCCAATCGTTCTTGTGCGGGGCCTTTCCCATGATCGGCGCGATGGCAGCGCCGGCGAGCTGATCCGTGCGCCGCAACTGGACCTGTTCCCATGATCCTTGCTCTTGCAGGCGGCGTTGGCGGCGCCCGGCTCGCCAATGGCCTCGCCGCGATCCTTGATCCTGACCAGCTTGTAATCGCCGTCAATACCGGCGACGATTTCGAGCATCTGAACCTGCCGATCTCGCCAGACATTGATACCGTCACCTATACGCTTGCCGGAATCAACAACCCGACTCAGGGCTGGGGCCTCGCTGGTGAAAGCTGGTCCTTCATGGACGCGCTTGGCACGCTGGGCGGGGAGACATGGTTCAAACTTGGGGACCGCGATCTTGCAACCCATGTTCTGCGCGGTGTAATGCTGCGAATGCAAAGCTTATCGGATGTTACCGCCACATTCGCCAAGAAGCTGGGTATCCGTCATAGAATCGTCCCGATGAGCGATGACCCGGTTCGCTCCATCGTCTCCACCGATGAAGGCGACATGCCTTTTCAGGACTATTTCGTTCGCCGCCAATGCGCCCCGCGCTTCCGCACAATTCGTTACGACGGCATCGAGAACGCCCACCCCTCTGCCGGATTTCTGGCAGCTTTGGACGATCCCGAACTCGAGGCCATCATCATCTGTCCTTCCAATCCACTGCTTAGCATTGCACCGATCCTTGCCCTACCCGGCGTGCGCGACCGTTTGAACCGGCGCGTCGTTCCCATTGTGGCCGTATCGCCCTTCATTGGGGGGCAGGCGGTCAAAGGTCCGGCGGCCAAGATCATGAGTGAACTGGGGCTGCCGACGACGCCCGCTGGCATCGCGGCACATTATGGTTCGCTGCTCGACGGTCTCGTCATCGACCATGCCGATGCGGCTGATGCCCCCGACAGGACGCTCATAACCGACACGCTGATGCGCGACACAGGCGACCAGCGTCGTCTTGCGGACGAAACTCTCGCCTTTGCGCGCACTCTGAGCGCAAGGCACGGCTGACAGCCATGCTGCCCTACATAGTGATTCCGGTCCGTCCGTTCGATCAAGGCAAATCCCGCATGGCCTCTTCACTATCGGTGGCAGAGCGTGTTGCGCTCAACCAACGCTTCTTCACCCATGTCCTGAGCATTGCCTGCCGCACTCTGCCTCCCAGCCAATGTCTGGTGGTGAGCAGATCGGCAGTTGTGCTGGATCAAGCCAATGCTGTCGGCGCACTCGCCATTGCAGAAACATATCATAACCTGAATGCTGCCCTTTCGCAGGCATCGGACATTGCCGAGTCGCTGGGCGTTGGCCGCATACTCGCACTCAGCACTGACCTGCCTTTGCTGACTCAATCTGAACTTGTGGAAATGTTCACCATAAAAGCAGATGTGGTGATCGCTCCGGATGCCGGCGACATGGGTACCAATGCGTTGCTGCTCGCTCGTCCTGGCCTTATCCCCTATCGCTATGGCAAAGACAGCTTTTCCGCTCATTGCGCGTCTGCCGAAGCGGCTGGTCTGAAAGTCAGCATATTCAAACGCCCCGGTCTTGCCCATGACATGGACACACCAGCGGACCTGCAATTCATGCATTAAAGTCACTACTCACCTGATGATCTGACATCGGAATTTCAATTCATTTGGATATTCACTTGACCAAGGCGGCTTCAAGTAAGATTTTGCACTAAAGCGCAATATTATATTCCGGAGAGCAATCGATGGGTGAAGCATATATTGTGGCTGTGGTACGCAGCGCCGGGGGCAAGCGTGGCGGCCGATCCGCTTCGCCGGTAATGCTCATGAAACCGCCCACGCTCCGCACTGCAAGC
>JAENVZ010000020.1 GCA_016650315.1 Alphaproteobacteria bacterium
CGTCGTTCCGCCGCTATTTCCGCATCATCGACAGTGAACGTCAGGCGGTGCTGATGGACGCGCCGCCGCCGCATGAGGACCCGCGCCCATTTCTGGCGATCGCCGATCATTTGATTGATCAGGGTTTTGCCGCCCCCGCCGTCTATGCCCGTGATCTGGACCATGGCCTCGTCCTTCTGGAAGATTTCGGCGACATCCGGGTGCGCGAATATCTCGAAGCCGCACCGCATGAGGAATATAGCGTTTATGAACGCGCAGTTTCCTTGCTCGTGGACCTCCACACACGCCCGCCCGCCGATCTGCGTCCTTATGACCGGGCCGAATATCAACGGGAAGTAGGGCTTTTGACGGAATGGTTCTGTCCTGCGGCGGACCTGAGCGTCGATGCGAATGCCTATCGCGCTGCATGGGATGCAGTACTGCCAATTGCTGAAGCGGATGCCGCGCCCAAGGTTACAGTGCTGCGTGACTATCATGCCGAAAACATCATGCTCATTCCCGATCATGAAAGCTCACGCGGACTTGGCTTGCTCGATTTTCAGGATGCTCTGGTGGGTCATCCGGCCTATGATCTGGTCTCGCTGTTGCAAGATGCGCGCCGCGATGTGCCACTGGACATAGAAACCGCAATGATTGCGCATTACAAGGCGCTTGCCAAACCGAACGGTCAATTCGACGCCGCTTATGCGGTGCTGGGCGCGCAGCGTAATGCCAAGATCGTCGGCATTTTTACGCGGTTGTGGAAGCGGGATGGCAAGCCACGCTACCTGTCTTTTCTTCCCCGCATGTGGGATCTGCTCGAACGCGACCTTCGGCATCCCGCGCTTTCCCCGGTGGCGGACTGGTTCGCCAGCAACATTCCTACCGAAAAGCGGCATTATGCGCTTGCGGAGCATGACCCGGCATGACTACGGCCAAGCCCGTCAAGACCGCGATGCTGATGGCCGCAGGCCTTGGCAAGCGGATGCGCCCCTTGACCGCCACACGTCCCAAGCCGCTGGTAAAAGTTGCGGGCAAGCCACTGATCGATCACGCGCTGGCGCGGCTGGAAGCGGGTGGCATCGAGCGGACGGTGGTGAATGTTCATTATCTTCCCGACACGTTGATCGCTCATGTACGTGCGCGCAAAAGCCCTATGGAAATCCTGATTTCGGATGAGCGGGAGAAACTGCTGGAAACCGGCGGCGGATTGGTGAAGGCGCAGCCATTGCTGGGCGACGCGCCTTTCCTGTGCGTCAACAGTGACAATATCTGGATCGATGGACCGCAGGACAGCATTGCCATGCTGGGCTGTCACTGGGATGACGACAAAATGGACGCGCTCCTGCTTCTCGTCCCCCATGCCCGCGCGCATTGCCACAGGGGGCCGGGCGATTTTCACATGGACGACACGGGGCGTCTGACGCGTCGCCGTGTGGGCCGCCTTGCGCCCTTCGTATTCACCGGTGTTCAATTGGTGTCGCCGCGCCTGTTGCGCGATCCGCCCACCGATGCGTTCTCAACCAATTTCTTCTGGAGCCGCGCGATAGAAGAGGGGCGTCTCTACGGCGTCTCGCATGGGGGCTTGTGGTTCGACGTCGGTTCACCTGCCGCGATTCCGGTGGCTGAAGCGATTATCGCGGGTGGGTAAGCCCGAAAAGCCAGCCGTTTACACCATTCCCGCGCACCGGGCCTTTGCGGACGCGCTCGCCACGGGACTGTTGGCCCAGCATGGCAAGGACCGCATGGCGTTGGCGCGGGGGATCATTCTTGTTCCCAATAATCGCGCCGCCCGCGCAATCAGCGAGGCCTTTGTCCGTTGTACCAAGACTGGCCTGCTCTTGCCCCGGCTCGTGCCAATCGGTGATCTTGATCTTGGTGAAAAGCTGGGCAGCGCGCTTGATCCGATTGGGGAGGGCGCTGACATTCCACCCGCCATTGCGCCGATGGAGCGTCAGATGATCCTCGCCCGCATGGTGCAGGAGGCGCGCGCCCTTGCAGGGCAACCTGTCGATGCCGGTGAAGCCATGCGGCTGGGCACGGCGCTGGGCCAAAGTCTGGATCAGCTTCTGGTCGAGCGCATTAGCCCGGAAAAACTCCGCGATCTTCAGATTGAAGGCGACTTATCAGAACATTGGATTAATTCACTGGAATTATTTAATATTCTTCTGGATCACTGGCCTCGTGAACTGGCCGTTCGGGGCGTTATTGACCAGGCGGAGCGGCGTAATCGTCTGCTGGCGCATATTGCCGAACGTTGGCATATGACCCCGCCGCCCGGCTTTGTGATTGCAGCAGGCATTGCGACATCGGCCCCTGCGATTGCCGGTCTGCTCCACCGCGTTGCACGGATGGAGCGGGGCATGGTCGTGCTGCCTGATCTGGACCTTAACATGACCCCGGAAGAATGGGACAGCATTGGTCCGTTCGATCCCGATCCGGTAACGGGTTTCCGTAAACGGGCGATTGAAAC
>JAENVZ010000021.1 GCA_016650315.1 Alphaproteobacteria bacterium
ACTGTTTATAGAGCATGACGTCTCGAACAAGGCTGCGTGGGACAATGTCATCAGCCGCGCGACCGAGGTATTTGGACGGATCGACGTCTTGGTCAATAACGCCGGGATCTATCGTCCTGAGCCCCTCCAACAAACGGAGGAGGCGCTTCTGGACCTTCATTACCGCGTCAATGTGAAGGGCACGTTCCTTGGCATGGCCAGTGTGCGCGAGGCGATGACGGCGGTCGGCGGCGTGTCGATGATAGCAGCGAACGGGGACGAGACGAACAAGGCCATGGCGGCCATGATCCCGCTCGGCCGGATCGGAACGCCAGCGGACATCGCAATAGACGGCGGAGTCACGATATGAGCGGCGACGATGCAATTCCCGTAACCCGTCGCGCACTTATCGGTGGGATCGGCGGTGGCCTGGCGGCGACAACCCTTGCGGTCACGCCAGTCTGGGCCGAGGATATCGCCAAATATGATCAGGAAACCGACGTCATCGTCTGTGGCGGTGGCCCGGCTGGCTTGGCGACGGCGCTTTTTTCCCGTTGGCACGGCCACGAAGTGACGCTTCTGGAGAAATCCGGGTCCGTTGGCGGTACGGCGGCAAAAGCGGCTTTCTGGTACTGGATGCCCAACAACAAGCCTATGCGCGACAAAGGGCTGACGGATCCTAAACCGGACTTTCTCAAGCTCGTCGCCCGCCTGACCTCGCCGAGAACCTACAGCGCCGACGCCCCAAGATTCGGGCTAAGCGAATGGCAGCACGCCATGTGTTCGGCCTTTTACGACAGTGCCTCCGATGCAGCCGAACTCCTCTCAGCAAAAGGTGCCCTGCCCTATCGACATGTCGATAACGTCCCTGATTATTGGAAGGAGCTGCCCGAGAACAAGGCGCCTTTTGGCCGCGTTCTCGTACCTGACGGCATCAATGAATATCTGGCCGACGGGGGCCGGGTCGCGACCCGCACAATGACACAAGCGGCACGACGCGATGGCGTCGAGATTAAGACCTCCCATCGCGTACAGCGGGTTCTTCTTGATCTTCAGGGCCGAGCCTCAGGCGTCGAGGTGCTTGACGCTTCCGGGATCGTGAAACGGATACGCGCGCGCAAAGCCGTGGTGTTTGCAACCGGCGGTTTCACCCACGACCCTGAGCTCCGCTCGAACTTCCTGTCAGTCCCGGTTTTTGGCGGCTGCGCGGTCCAGTCGAATGAGGGCGATCTGGTCCGCATTTCCAGTGAACTCGGCATCAAGCTGCGCAACATGAACAACGCTTGGCTTGCGCCCATCTCTCTTGAAAAGGCCATCGCGAAGGATGGGGCACTCTCGGGTATTTTCGCCATGAGCGGAGACTCGATGATTATCGTGAACAAGGATGGCCGGCGGGTCGGCAACGAAAAGCAGCCCTATAACGAGCTGGGGCGAAGCTTCGCTGTCTGGGACGGTGAGCAAAACGAATATGCAAATCTCCTCCAGTTCATCATCTGGGACCAGAGAGCCCAGGATAAATGCGCTTCCCCCTTTTTCGGATCGCCAATCGTTCCCGCCGGCTCTGATGACAGTCACGTGATCAGCGGCGCCACGCTTTCCGAGCTCACCTCGAATATCGCGAAACGATTAACCGCCTATCGCAGTGAGACCGGCGTAACCCTGTCCAGCAATTTCGTGGCCAACCTTGAGTCCGCGATCGCGCGATTTAATGCGTTTGCGAAGGAAGGCCATGACCTGGATTTCCACAGGGGAGAAAAAGCCATCGAGAAATTCGTCGCAGGCCCGCCCAAGGAGACCGGACAGAAAAATGCCACCATGTGGCCGATCAGCGACAATGGCCCCTATCACGCCGCGATCCTGGCGGCGGGCACGCTCGATACGAAGGGGGGGCCGCAATGCGATCCCGACGGACGCATGCTCAACACTGAGGGGCAGCCTATCGAAGGCCTCTATGGCGTGGGCAACTGCGTCGCCTCCGTCAGCGGCGCCGCATATTGGGCCGGCGGCGGGACAATCGGCCCCCTACTGACCTTTGCCTATCGCGCTTCCAACGCGATCGCATCGACCTAAAGCTTGGAGGACTAAGATGCGTATCGTTCGACTTGCCCGGCAGATAGGCGCAGCCATGTCCGTTACACTGGCATGGCTGCCTTCACCGGTTTCCGCAGCACCCGATGGGGGTGCCATCGTTAGATCAACATGTGGATCCTGCCATACCCTGGCGCGCGGCAAGGGTGCCGCTGAAGGACCAAATCTCGCGGGCGTTGTTGGTCGCACGGCCGGCTCCGCTCCCAATTTCCCATATTCGCCGGGGTTTCGCAAAGGGCTGGCTGGAAAAACCTGGACACCCCAGCTGCTCGACAAATTCCTGACCGATACGGAGAAACTCGCCCCTGGCGCGAACATGACATACTTCAACGACGATCCGGCCAGCAGGGCCGCGATCATCAAATATCTCTCCGGCCTCTAGGGTCACGCCAAAAAGGATCCGATAGCGGTCAACGGACGCACCGGATGCGGCTGACAATGTGCCGCGATACCTGCTGACGTCAGCTACGATGGAACCGCCATCATACCGCTGGAACAAGGAGGTCATAGCCTCGATGACAAGCATTTTGTTGCGCTACGACGGTGCGTCGAAGGCGGCGTCCGCTGACATGGTGATTGCAATCACGCCAGTCATCCGGAGAAATTGTTGACTGGGCTTCTTCAACATGTCCTGCAGTACGCGATAGCGCTCCCAATGATAGGGCACCGCGCGCAAGCGGATGGATGGCCTCGTATTCGCATAGGCGCGAATAATGTTTCCCTGGCCTACGGGCGATCGCGCAAGACAATGAACCATAATTGCAGAACATGATCGACCACCAGGGTTGCCGGTATCAGCGGCAACACTCGTATCGGCATGGATGTATGCACTCCACCAGATTAATGCGCTGAATCAACGAAATTCCATCAGGTTGCACCGAAAGTGCGGGAGGGTCCCGTTCTGGGGCATCTTACTCCGCCATCAACAGCAACGTCACCCGGCAAGCTTCGCCGCCTCGCACCCAGGTCTCATAACACAGCAACCAGCTCACGTCTCGAGGACGATGGTCAAGCTTTCCCAGCCGCGGATGACGCTGTTCACTGCCCGCTTGCTATCGATCAGCGTGAAACGACGCACGCGGCGCACCAAGGCCTCGAGCAGTGCAGAAATCTCAAGCCGCGCCAAGTTGGCTCCAACACATCGATGCACACCATGTCCAAAACCCAATTGATCCTGTGATCGCCGTTCAATATCTAACCGATCAGGGTTATCCCACTTTCGTTCATCACGATTTGCGGAGCCATATAAAGCAAGTATTCGCGCCCCTTGGGCTAGCGAAAATCCGCCCATCTCCACATCCTTGGTGAGGAACCGTGTAAAGCCTTGTACCGGCGATTCAATCCGGACTACTTCGTTGATTGCATTTGAAATCAATCGCGGATTGGCGCGCAATAAATCCCATTGTTCGGGGTTATTGGTAAATAGCCATATCGCGCTTGCCGTAGCTGAAATGGTTGTATCGAGACTGGGGCCAATATAATCCTGAAGCATCGCTGTACATTGTTCAGGCCTAAGTTCGCCATTATCGACCGCCTCGAATAACCTGTCCGCCCAGCCGCCGGGTTTTAACCGTGATCGGCTGAGCTGCTGTTGATTAAAAGCAAAAAGCTGCTCAACAATCTTGAATGCACCGGCCGTACGGTCGTCAATCGGACCTAGCGCATCGAAGCCTGCGCTCGCCCATGCTAACATGCGGTCCTTTCCATCGTCCGGAAGGCCGACGAGTTCTGAAACAATGGTGAGCGGCAGATGCTGTGCGAACTCTGTCACCGCTTCGATCTTACCCTTAGCACAGACACGATCGACCAGCCTGTGTGCCTCCGATCTAACCCGATCAGACAGCGCTCGTAGCGCTGCCGTGTCAAGCGGACGACCCAATATTTTACGTTGCGCATCATGTTCGGGCGGATCGCTGACCAGAGTTGAGCCTTTCATCAGGCTATTCATGCGATCGTTCATCGCCACGCCGCTAGCCGACGAGAAAGTGATCGGATCGCCTAGCAGGTGCCGGACCTCAGCGTCGCGCGCGCAGGCAAGCACATCCGATTTTTCCAGCCGAACCACCGGACCGAGCGCCCTAAGCGCAAAATAAGCCGGATATGGGTCGTGCAAGGCATCGACACTGTATAAATCGAGATCTGAGACAGGGATATCGGTGTACATCCATTCCTCCCATGCGTTCTATATCGCGCTTCACCTCTTATTAAGGCCGTGCTGCTGATGTCAGATACTGTTTGCGCCGTGCCGACGCTGACTGCGCCCGTTACAACCAGCTGGCACCTGCGATATAGAGGACTGACATCGTTGAAGCCATGCCTAGGATCAGGACCCATTGATTTGGAACGTTAGATGTGATTCAGGCGGGTTAAGGAGCCTGAACATTATGAGCGCTCTTTTCTGGCTGACGGACGAGCAGAAGGCTCGGCTTCAGCCCTTCTTTCCCAAGAGCGATGGCAA
>JAENVZ010000022.1 GCA_016650315.1 Alphaproteobacteria bacterium
ATGGCGCCGCCGCGCGCACCCATGGTGTCAACAACAGGCACGCCACATGCTGCGATATTATTGCCGTCGCATACGCCGCCTGTGTCGCGCCAGTTGATGGCAAGGCCAAGGTCTGCGCCGCATTGCCTGACAAGACCGAACAGCCTTTCCGCCTTTTCATCCATGGGCTTGGGAGGGCGACCAAAACCGCCATGCAGGTGAATGGAAACGCCGTGTTCGGTCGCAACAGCAGCGATGCAGCTATCCAGCAGCGCCTTCACATGGCCTTCATCATCGGGTGTTCTGGGCCGAAAATTGACGCGCAATATGGCATGGTCGGGCACCACATTATTGGGGCCGCCGCCGTCGATCTTGGCCGGATTGCAGCTAAATCCTGCCCCGCTGGCCCGTTTGAGGCGAAGGGCGAGGTCGGCTGCGGCAACAAGGGCATTACGGCCATCGTCTGGATTGCGGCCTGCATGCGCGCTCTTGCCTTTAATCATGAACGAGAAGTTGCCGCTGCCAGCGCGGGCACCTGCCAGAGTTCCGTCCGGGAGCGCAGGTTCATAGGTGAATGCAGCCATTTTGCCATGTGCTGCTTGCATAAGTAGCCGGGCGGAGGAGGGGGAGCCCACCTCCTCATCGCTATTGATGATGACTTCATAGCCGATGCGCTGTGCGAGCGGACTGGTTTCCAATGCATTCAAAGCCGCAAGCATGATGGCAATTCCGCTTTTCATGTCGGCAACGCCCGGACCGTTGAGAATGCCGGTTTCGACCCATTTCTGTTCCTGAAACGGATGATCGATACCAAATACCGTGTCCATATGGCCAGTAAGGAGGATGCGGACGGGCGCTTGGGGACGAACGTTCAGATGAAGATGCTGGCCATGCACAAGTTGACTGAAGTTGCCATCGGGAAGAATGGTTTCAACCGGATCAGATTCAACAAGGCAAAGCGTGCCGGGCAGCACAGAAAAGGCGTCGGCCAAATGCGCAGCCATGTTGGCGAGGCCAGTAAGGTTACGCGACCCGCTGTTGATCGCCGCCCAGCTTTGAACCTGTTCCTGCATCGGCGCATTGGCTGTGTGCTCCAGCAACGCGGTCTCGGCTTCGGAAATTGCGCTCATGTGTAATGATATAACTCTGGTTGACTTATTTCTCCAGCCATTTTGGCATGGTCCCATTTACAAAAAGGGTTTGCGCAGGCATATGCGGGCCATCATTCTCTCCCCGGGAAAAATGAATGGATTCAGGCGCTGAAACGGGTGCCGTGTCCGGCCGGATTGCATGCAGAGGAATGATTCATGACTGACTATATTTCCACAAATGGCATCAAGGTTGCTGCCCCGCTCCATGCTTTTGTGGAAGAAAAGATATTGCCGCCACTGGGCAAGAATGGCGGTGATTTCTGGACAGGCTTTGCTGCTCTGTTGCGGACACTTACACCCAAGAACAAGGCTCTACTGGCCAAACGCGACGAATTGCAGGCGCGAATCGACGCCTGGCATTTGGAATGCAAGGGACAGCCGGTCGATGGAGCCGAATATCAGGCATTCCTACAGGATATTAGCTATCTGGTGCCTGAACCGGAGGCATTCGCCATCGGGACGGAGAATGTCGATCCGGAAATCGCCACCATGGCTGGACCACAACTTGTCGTGCCTTCGCTGAACAGCCGCTTTGTCCTCAATGCCGCCAATGCGCGTTGGGGCAGCCTTTATGATGCCTTTTACGGGACTGACGCACTGCCGGGGAAAGCTAAACCCGGCGGTTACGATGAGGAACGTGGCGCACAGGTCATTGAAGCGGCCAAGGTCTTTCTTGACGAGACTGTGCCACTGGCTGACGGCGGCCATGCGGATGTTACAGGGTATCGGATTGAGGGTGGCGTTCTGACGCCGTCACTGGCCGATCCATCGGCCTTTGTGGGTTATGTCGGAGATGCAGGCGAGCCGTCTATTATTTTGCTAAAGCACAACGGACTGCACATCGAAATCCATATCGACCGGAACAGCCGGATCGGTGCAGGCGACAAGGCTGGCGTTGCCGATGTGGTGTTGGAAGCTGCGCTCACCAGCATCGTTGATCTGGAGGATTCTGTGGCGGCGGTCGATGCCGACGACAAGGTGGCGGCCTATTCGAACTGGCTGGGCCTGATGCGAGGCGACCTGACGGCGGAATTTCAAAAGGGCGGGCGAACGATGACGCGTGCGCTGGAGCCGGACCGCAGTTACACCGCGCCTGATGGCGGAACGCTCACGCTGCCGGGACGCAGCCTGCTGTTTGTCCGCAATGTCGGGCATTTGATGACCAATCCGGCGATCCTGATGGAAGATGGCAGCGAGGCATTCGAAGGGCTGTTGGACGCGATATTTACCTCTGCCATTGGTATGCATGACCTGAATGGACTGGGACAAGTGCGTAACAGTCGCACGGGCTCCATCTATATTGTGAAGCCCAAGATGCATGGGCCAGAGGAAGCGGCCTTCACAAACCGGCTGTTCGACGCGGTGGAGGACTTGCTAAGCCTGCCACGGCACACGATCAAGGTTGGCGTGATGGATGAAGAACGCCGGACCTCCGCCAATCTGGCGGCCTGCATTCGTGCGGTGAAGGATCGGATCGTTTTCATCAACACAGGTTTTCTCGACCGGACGGGCGATGAAATGCATACCTCCATGCAGGCCGGACCGATGGTGCCCAAGGGAGAGATGAAAACAAGCGCCTGGATCGCCGCGTATGAAGCGCGCAATGTTGCCATTGGTCTTGCCTGCGGGCTGTCTGGCCGGGCGCAGATCGGCAAGGGCATGTGGGCCGCGCCCGACATGATGGCTGACATGATGGAACAGAAAATTGGCCATCCCAAAACCGGCGCCAACACTGCCTGGGTGCCAAGCCCTACGGCAGCGACGCTCCACGCCATCCATTACCACCGCCTGGACGTATTCGCGCGGCGGGGGGAAGTGGCAGGTATGGAAACGCCAAGACTGGACACGCTGCTCACCATTCCTCTTGCGACTGGCGTCAACTGGTCGGAAGAACAGATCATGCATGAGTTGGACAATAATGCGCAGGGCATATTGGGTTATGTCGTGCGCTGGATCGATCAGGGCGTCGGTTGTTCCAAGGTGCCGGACATCAATGATGTAGGATTGATGGAAGACCGTGCGACGCTACGCATTTCATCTCAGCATATGGCGAACTGGTTGCTGCATGGCGTCTGTTCGGCCGCTCAGGTGGATGATGCTCTGCTCCGCATGGCCGCAAAGGTGGATGCGCAGAATAGCGACGATCCGGCCTACCGCCCGATGTCGGCAGATACTTCGACCAATATAGCGTTTCAGGCAGCAAGGGCGCTGGTGTTCGAAGGGGTTGCACAGCCCAATGGTTATACCGAGCCGTTGCTGCACAAATTTCGGCAACAGGTGAAGGCGCGGGACGGACTGGTCGCGGCTTAGGTCTTTACCAGTGTTACCTGCGCGACATTGATACCGCCACCACGAAAGCCGCCCTCGCAATACATGAGGTAATAGCGCCAGAGTTTGACGAAGCGTTCGTCAAACTCTGGCGGCAACTTGCCGGCAATCACCGCAGCGTCGAAATTTTCGCGCCAGCGGCGAAGCGTTTCCGCATAATGCTGACCAAAATGATGCGCGTTCTCCCATTCCAGTCCCTGCGCTTCGGCAATAGCGCGGAACCGGCTTTCGGAAAGCAGCATGCCGCCCGGAAAGATATAGGCCTGGATGAAATCGGCGCTGGCCGCATAGCGTTCGAATAAAGCATCGTCGATGCAGATATACTGGATCGCAGCCCGCCCGCCCGGTTTCAACAGGCGGTGGACGGCGGCAAGATAGTCCGGCCAATATTCCTGTCCCACCGCCTCCACCATTTCGACGCTGGCGATAGCGTCATATTGGCCGACCACGTCACGATAATCAGTGAGGAGGATGCGAGACCGGTTGCCAAGGCCAGCGGCCTCCAACCTGTCTTGCGCATAGGTCTGTTGACGGGACGAGAGGGTAATGCCGTCATATTCGATGAGCCCGCGTTCGAGAGCCGCTTGAGCCAATCCACCCCAACCGCAGCCAATTTCCAGAAGGCGGTCGCCCTGGCGCAGATTCAGGCGATCGAGTATTGCTTCGATCTTGCGGTTCTGTGCCGTTTCCAATTTCTCAGATATAATATTAGGATTAATGAATAATGCACTGGAATAGCTTATGGTTTTATCCAGCCATAGTGCATAAAAATCATTGCCCAGATCGTAATGAAACTCGATGTTCAATCGGGCTCGTCGGCGACTATTGCGGCGCAGCCAGTGCATCCCTTTGGCGAATATACGCTTGATACCACGTGCCCGCGCAACGCCGCCCAGCGTTTGCGCATTCCGCATGAACAGGTCGAACAACGGCACTGGGTCGGGACTTTCCCATTCGCCTGCCGCCCAGGCCCTATACCATCCGGCTGACCCTGCGCTGACAAGTCGGACAAGTGCGCGCCAGCTATTGAGCCTCACCTCGCATACCGGACCCGGCGTGCGTCCGCCCAGTATCCGCGTCGATCCGTCCGGCAGCCATGCTTCCAGCGCGCCCTGTTCCAATCCTGCATCGACCCGGTTCAGAATTTTCTGAAAGCCAGGGGCAAAAAGACGATTGAGCAAGCGACCTGTGCCAAAGGCTCTATCCGCCTTGACGAGTTGGCCGCTACGTTGGGGAGATATGACATTCATGACGTCATTCTGCCCGACAGGTCGGCGACGTGCAATCCGGCTTCAGCAGTCTTTTAGTGGCGAACAAGGTGATCCCGGTCAAAGTTGATGCAGCGGCTCTTTCACTGTCCATGTCTGCCCCTTGGAGACCAGTTTTTGCAGGTCAGCGACCTTGCCCTTGGCCACGGCGACGTTTTGTTCAATGATAGAGCTATCAAAGGTAGCGACCGGGTCATTGTATAGAACGCCTAGAGCCATTGGGAATGGACCAAAGGGCATTTCGACGAGCATGTGTGCAAGAGCGCGGTTGCGCACATCATGAACCAGCACGCCTGCCGATTCCCAGTCGCCATCAACGATATCGATGACTTCCAGGTGCAGATGATCGCGATTGAGCTTCAGGCCCTTGGTACCCTTGGCAAACAGCATGGGTTTGCCATCTTCCAGCCATAGCTGACCAAGGTCGGCATTCTTCTTTTCGGTGAAGTCCGCGAACACGTCCTTATTGTAGACGATGCAGTTCTGAAAAATTTCGACGAAGCTTGCGCCCTTGTGCGCGTGCGCCGCCTTCAACACGTCGCCCAGTTGCTTGGAAATGTCATAGGCACGTGCCACAAAGCGGGCGCCTGATCCCAATGCAAAGGCTGCAGGGCGGGCAGGGCGATCGACCGAACCGAACGGTGTCGAGGGGCTTTGCGTGCCGACCCGGCTCGTGGGGCTGTATTGCCCTTTGGTCAGGCCATAAATCTCGTTGTTGAACAGCAGGATCTGGCAATCGAGGTTCCGGCGCAGAATGTGCATCGTGTGATTGCCGCCGATCGACAGACCATCGCCGTCGCCGGTGATGATCCACACGTCGAGTTCGGGGTTGGCGAGCTTGACACCTGTTGCCACCGCTGGCGCACGACCGTGGATGGTGTGGAAGCCATAGGTTTCCATATAATAGGGAAAGCGTGAAGAGCAGCCGATGCCGCTGACGAACACGACATTTTCCGGGCGCACACCCAGTTCCGGCATGGTCCGCTGCACGGTTTTGAGGATCGCATAGTCGCCGCAACCTGGGCACCAGCGCACTTCCTGGTCAGTCTCAAAATCCTTGATGCTGAGCTTGGTCATCTCGTTCATGCGAGTTGCTCCTCGATAGCAGCTTCGATCTCCGCAATACGGAACGGCTGGCCGGATACTTTGTTGAGCGGTTTGGCGTCGACCAGATACTGGTCGCGCAGCACGGTTTTCAATTGGCCTGTATTCATTTCCGGTACCAGTATCCGATCATAACCATTTAAAAGGTCGCCCATATTTTTGGGCATTGGCCAGATGTGGCGGATATGAATATGGCTGACATCCTGTCCCTTGGCGCGCGCGCGGCGGACGGCCTGATGGATTGGACCAAAAGTCGATCCCCAACCAACAATGGCGAGCTTGCCGCTCGTATTGCCAAGGCAAACTGCCTGATCGGGAATGTCGTTGGCAACGCCCAGCACCTTGTCGCGACGAATATTGGTCATTGCTTGATGTGTGTCCGGTGAATAGTCGATATGGCCGGTATCAATGGCCTTTTCGATGCCGCCGATGCGGTGGAGCAGACCGGGCGTTCCGGGCTTCACCCAGGGGCGGGCGAGTTTTTCGTCGCGGCCATAGGGCTTGAACCCGCCCTCCTGCGGTTCTTCCAGAAATGAGACCGGAAACGGCTTGTATGTGCTCATGTCCGGCACTTTCCACGGCTCGGCTGCATTGGCGATATAGCCGTCGGTCAAGAGCATGACTGGGGTCATATACTGCACGGCAATCCGCACCGCCTCAATCGCACACTCAAAGGCATCGGCCGGAGAGCAGGCGGCAATAACCGGCAGCGGCGCGTCGCCATTGCGGCCATAGACCGCCTGATACAGATCCGATTGCTCGGTCTTGGTGGGAAGGCCGGTTGAAGGCCCGCCGCGCTGGCTGTTGATGATGACGAGCGGAAGCTCCGTCATGATCGCAAGGCCAATGGCTTCGCCCTTCAAAGCGATGCCGGGACCCGAAGATGACGTTATGCCCAGTTGTCCGGCATAGGACGCGCCAATCGCTGATGCGATGGCGGCGATCTCATCTTCTGCCTGGAACGTGGTGACTCCAAATTCCTTCAGCCGGGAAAGATGGTGCAGGATCGCTGACGCAGGCGTGATCGGATAGCCGCCGAAGAACATCGGCAGCCCTGCAAGCTGCGTCCCCGCGACCAAACCCAGAGAAATCGCTTCAGCGCCGGTGACTGTACGATACAGCCCCGCCTCTGCTGGTGCGGCTGCAACATGGTGCTGTTTGAGCGGGCCGGAAAGTTCCGCCGTTTCGCCATAGGCATGGCCCGCGTTGAGCGCAGCAATATTGGCGTCGGCGAGAACAGGGGTCTTTGCGAACTTTGCCTTCAGCCAATCAACTATCGGTTGCCGGTCGCGGTCGAACATCCAGAGCGCCAGACCCAGCGTCCACATGTTCTTGCAACGCAGCGCTTCCTTGTTGCCAAGGCCGAATTCCTTGACGCTTTCGAGCGTCATCTGTGAAATGTTGAATGAAAGGAGCTGCCATTTTGCAAGGCTGCCATCCGTCAGCGGGCTTGTTTCATATTTGGCTTTTGCCAGGTTGCGGTCGTTGAACTCGCCCTCGTCAGCGATAATGAGACCGCCGGTCTTCAGTGCATCAACATTGGTTTTGAGCGCCGCAGGGTTCATGGCGATCAACACGTCTGGTTCGTCGCCTGCCGTATTGATTTCCGACGATCCGAAATTGATCTGGAACGCCGACACGCCGAACAGCGTGCCCTGGGGTGCACGGATTTCTGCTGGAAAATCGGGGAAAGTCGCAAGATCATTGCCAGCCAGCGCGGTGGAAAGCGTAAACTGCCCCCCTGTAAGTTGCATGCCATCGCCGCTATCACCGGCAAAGCGCACAACAACCGCTTCGACCGAATCATTGGCCAAGGCATCCTCCGGGGGCATTTCATGGGCGGCAGTCGCCATAGTCTTCTAATCCTGTTGGTGCATATTATTGCGGGCACTCCTACGCTTGGAATGGCACCGCTTCAAAGTAGAAAATATGGGGGGTAGCTCAATCTTCCTTCGTGCGCTTCATATGGTGTGCTCATCCTCATCCCGTTTCCTATCAGATATGTATTACATCGCCCTTCGACAATCGGGGCAAGGATATTTCAGATTTTTCATTTGGCGTGTAGGGAAGGGCGTCGGGATGTCCGGTGTATGGCCAATCGAAAACTGTCGTGCCAAAACGTGTCTGGAACAGGGTATGCTGACCACCAATCGCATGGGAGGAAGCAATATTCGTGGTTTTATTGGCAGAGTCAGGGCTATAGCGTCATCAATCGCCGACGGTGTGAAGGGAAACAGGCTGTTTCCAGGCGCAATTTGCGGTCTACAGAGTCATGAATGATGGATATTTATGAGCGTTAACAAACAAGATCTTCCCTATCGGCCTTGCGCCGGCGTGATGTTGGTCAATTTTGAAGGGAAAGTCTTTGTCGGGCAACGGCTCGATAGCAGTGTCGAGGCATGGCAGATGCCGCAGGGCGGTATCGATCATGGCGAAGACCCGCAAAGTGCGGCGATCCGCGAGCTGGAGGAGGAGACGGGCATTACCGAACTCCATATCCAGATTCTGGCGCGGTCGAAGGAGGAATATTATTATGACCTTCCCGACGAACTCATTGGCAAGATCTGGAAAGGTCAATATCGCGGGCAGCGCCAATTCTGGTTCCTGGCCCGATTCACAGGTACAGACGACCATGTGAATATCGAAACCGTACATCAGGAATTTCGGGCCTGGAAATGGGCTGATCCAGACCAGCTCCCTGAACTGATCGTTCCATTCAAGAAGAAACTTTATCGGGATATTCTGAAGGAATTCGGGGATATTATCTGATAGTGGCATCTATCAATACCACGTTTCAAACGATCATTGGCCTTGCTTGATTTCAACTGGGAATTATCGCGGACCCTGATATTGCAGCAAAATGCCTCTGCCTATATGGAAAAGGACAAGATCAGCCTGTCCTTACTGACTGCGCTGGATGCGAAGGTCATGGCGCGTCTGTCGGCGCGGTTTTCCTATAGCACCGCGTACGAAAGCCAAGTTCAGCTTGCCGAGGAAAGTTTCGACACGTTGAGAAAATCACGCTGGTGTACGATTTGTGATTGTTCCTACCCCTCAACGCGCATTCGGTAACCCGTTGGCGCACCATTACTGACCAGACGCATGACCGCTTGCGCCACTATTTCGGTACTTTTCAGCGAGGCCGGGTCTTCGCCGGGGAATGCTTTGGCCCGCATTGTTGTGCGGGTGGCGCCAGGATCTACGATGGCCGTTCGGATATTGCTGATGTTACGAACTTCCTCGCCATAACTAAGGGCCAGCGTTTCAAGTGCAGCCTTTGATGCACCATAGGCGCCCCAATAGGCACGCGGCGTTTGGCCCACGCTGGACGTGATCGCTACCAGACGCGCGTCCGCGCTCTTGCGCAGCATCGGGTCGAAGGCGGCGATCAGCGCCTGTTGTGCCGTAAGATTGAGCGTGATGAGCCGCGCAAATTCCTTGGGATCGATGGCGCTGACGGGCGCCAACGTGCCAAGCATGGCGGCATTGAGGACAAGAATGTCAAGCGCCTCCCATCGTTCGGAAATGGCGCCTGCCAGGCGACCGATGCTTTCAGCATCGGTGAGGTCCAGGGGCGCGATGGTGGCGCTGCCGCCTGCCGCGTGAATATGTTCTTCAACTTCTTCCAGGCCTCCGGTCGTACGACCGGTCAAAACGACATGCGCGCCTGCCGCTCCAAGGGCCTGTGCAATCGCAGCGCCGATGCCGCGGCTTGCACCGGTGACGAGGGCAAGTTTTCCGGTGAAGGGTTTGTCGGTCATTCAAAGCCTGTCTGATCATGATCCGCCGACCCTGAGCATATCAAAGGCTCAGCGACTATTCAGGGCGAACGGTATGGAGTGGTGGAGTTGGTTTACATGACCCGTTCAGCAAGAAGCGAAAGCTGATCGGTGACCTGAGCTTCATCCTGGTCGGTTAACTTTGTTGGATAATCGCCAGTGAAGCAGGCGTCGCAATATTGTGGACGGATGTCCGCGCGCTTCGCCTCTCCCAACGCCTTGTAGAGGCCATCGATGGAGACGAAGGACAGGCTGTCCGCATGGATGAAGTCACGCATGCCTTCCACATCCAGCTTGTGCGCCAGCAGCTTGGCGCGCTCGGGCGTGTCGACGCCGTAATAGCAGCTGTGCCGCGTCGGTGGGCTGGCGATACGCATATGCACTTCCTTCGCGCCCGCCTCGCGCATCATTTGCACAATCTTGAGTGATGTTGTGCCACGCACGATGCTGTCGTCCACCAGGACAATGCGCTTGCCCTCGATAAGGGCGCGATTGGCATTGTGTTTCAACTTGACGCCCAGATGACGAACCTTGTCACTGGGTTGGATGAAGGTGCGGCCGACATAATGCGAGCGGATGATGCCCAGTTCAAACGGGATGCCCGATTGTTGCGCATAGCCGATGGCGGCGGGAACGCCACTATCAGGCACAGGAATGATATAATCCGCATCGACCGGGTTTTCGATGGCGAGTTGCGCGCCGATGGCTTTGCGCACCGAATAGACCGATGAGCCATCGACAATGGAATCTGGACGGGAAAAATAGACATGCTCGAAAATGCAGGGCCGCGAATGGCTTTCACCAAATGGGCGCATCGACCGGACTTCTCCGCCACCAGTGACGATGACTAGTTCACCCGGATCAATGCTGCGGATATAGTCGGCGCCGACGACATCAAGAGCGACGGTTTCGGACGCAAAAATGGTCGCGTCGCCCAGCTTGCCCATGACCAGGGGCCGAATGCCCAGGGGATCGCGGCAGGCGATCATGCCTTCGGGCGTCATGCAGATAAGGGAATAGGCGCCTTCAACCTGTTTCAGGGCGTCGATGAACTTGTCGAGCAAAGTGCGATAGGTGGATGTGGCGACGAGGTGGATGATGACTTCAGTATCGGAGGTGGATTGGAAAATGGAACCTCGCTGAATCAGTTCCCGCCGCAGCTTCATGGCGTTGGAGATATTACCATTATGCGCCACCGCGAAACCGCCTGATGACAGTTCCGCATAAAGCGGCTGCACATTGCGCAGTGCGGTTTCACCCGTCGTCGAATAGCGGACATGGCCGCAGGCCGCATCGCCGGGCAGGCTGCGAATGATCTCATCACGGTCGAAATTACCTGCCACATGGCCCATCGCCCGGTGCGTGTGGAATTCCACGCCGTCCCAACTGGTGATTCCCGCCGCTTCCTGCCCGCGATGTTGCAGGGCATGAAGGCCAAGCGCCACCATGGCCGACGCTGTTTCAGCGCCACTGATCCCGAAAACCCCGCATTCTTCGCGCAGTTTGTCGTCGTCGAAAGGATGTGTCGTAAGCATCTGTTGCAAAACCCGTTGCCGAAGCATGAGCAGCCATTTGCCGCTTCCTGCTCGCGCATATAGAGGCAAGAAACCGATTTGTCGCCCTATTGTCACAAAAAAGCTGCCGGAACTCACCCAATTTTTGCTTAATGGTCAGGGAGCAGGGGTTTATGGGCGCTCCCATCGGCGCAGACGGCAGCGAATATTTTGTAAATGCGTCGCTAACCCATTATAGAGTGCGGTATGACGAATATACGCGAGAGCGGTGCGGTGCTCGATCCGAAATATGACGCCAATGGATTGGTGACGGCTGTGGTAACGGATCATGCTTCCGGTGATGTTCTGATGGTGGCGCATATGAATGCGCAGGCGCTGGCCCTGACCACACAAACAGGAATCGCGCATTTCTGGTCGCGCAGCCGTGAAAAGCTGTGGAAAAAGGGCGAAACCTCCGGTCATATCCTGACGGTATTGGAAATGCGGGTCGATTGCGATCAGGATGCCATTTGGCTGCGTGTGAAAGCTGCAGGACCCGCCTGTCATACTGGAGAGACAAGCTGCTTCTATCGCCGGGTGACAGACGGCGGGCTGGAGCGGATCACGGGCGATGCGAACTAGCATTGTCCTGCTTTTGCTTTTGGCTGCCTGCAGCGACGGGCAGTCGCGTTCGACACCGCCTGCCGATGGCGTACCCGATCTGGAACAGGCCGCGATTGACAGCGGTGCGATAGCCGATGTGTCCAGGATCGATCCTGTCGGCCTTTTCCAGCGGCATCATGAAGGCGGCACCGATGCGCTTTGCCTGATACCTGATGGCGAACGTGAATATCGTTTCGGGGCGGCGGCCTATTCTGGCGGCAAGTCCCGCTGCACCGGGCGCGGTCGGGCCAAGCGGATTGGCCGGATGCTGGTGATGCGTTTTGACAAGCCCTCCCGGTGCATCATGGTCGCGCAATATGAGGGGGACCGGATCGCGATGGCGGGCGCGGTCGATCTGGAATGCGATAAGCTATGTTCGGAGCGCGCGTCCTTTGCCGGCGTGACCTTGCCACGGGTGTCGGGCAGCGTAGAGGCTGCGTATTCGGTGCGCGCTGTTGACGACGTTCCACTCTGTAGCGAGGGGAAGTCTGGAACTTGACGCGAACGTAAACGTAAAGTAATATTGCGGCATGCAACCCTCAGTTCAGATTGCGGGCATAGAGATGCCTGACCTTCCAGATCGCGAAAGCTATAGCATTTCCGACTTGTCCGAAGAATTCGATATAACCACCCGCGCCCTGCGTTTTTACGAGGATGAAGGCCTGATCGCACCTGAGCGGCGGGGCTTGGCGCGGATTTATTCGCACCGCGACCGTGCGCGGCTGGCCTGGATATTACGGGGCAAACGCGTGGGCTTCAGCCTCGCCGAAATCCGTGAGATGATCGACCTTTATGATCGTGACGACGATCGGGCGGAACAACGCCGTGTAACGATTGAAAAATGCCAAGCGCGCATAGACCTGCTGACCAGACAAAAGGCAGACATTGAATCGGCCATCGAAGAGCTGTCACGGTTCGTCGCTATTGTCGAGGAACGAAACTGACTCTTTCCGTTTGTCCAGTTTACCGCTCACGCTGCCCAGAAATATAAATCGGAGACAAGAGATGCCCAGCTATATCGCACCGGTGACGGACACCAGGTTTATCCTCGATAATGTCTTGCTGATTGACCGTTATTCAAACCTGCCAGGTTTTGCCAATGCGTCGCCTGACATGGTCGATGCGGTATTGACAGAGGGCGGTCGTTTCGTCGCTGAGGTCTTGTTCCCGCTGAATCAGACTGGCGACCACGAAGGGTGCACGCGACATGCCGATGGCAGCGTCACAACGCCCGCCGGATTCAAGGAAGCCTATAAGCAGTTTGTCGAGGCTGGATGGACGACGCTCTCCATGCCAGAGGAATTTGGTGGGCAGGGGATGCCCCATGTTCTGTCCACGGCGTTCGAGGAATATCTGATCAGCGCCAACATGTCTTTTGCCATGTATAATGGCCTGACGCTTGGCGCTGCATCCTCCATCATCGCAAAGGGCAGCCAGGCGCAGAAGGAAAAATATCTGCCCAAAATGATTGCTGGCGAATGGGGCGGCACCATGAACCTGACAGAGCCACATGCGGGCACTGATCTTGGCCTTATCCGTACTCGCGCTGTACCCAATGCCGATGGCAGCTACGCTATTACCGGGGCCAAAATATTCATTTCATCGGGTGAGCATGATCTGACCGAAAACATCATTCACCTGGTGCTGGCAAAAACGCCTGATGCTCCTGAAAGCAGCAAGGGCATTTCATTGTTCATCGTGCCCAAATATCTGGTGAATGATGATGGTTCGCTGGGTGAACGCAATGCTGTGTCCTGTGGCTCTATCGAAGAGAAAATGGGCATTCACGGCAATTCGACCTGCGCGATGAATTATGACGGCGCGACCGGATGGATGGTGGGTGAGGAAAATAAGGGCCTTGCCGCCATGTTCATCATGATGAACGCGGCGCGGTTGGGCGTTGGCTTGCAGGGATTGTCATTGGGCGAGGTCGCTTATCAGAACGCGGTCATCTATGCCGGTGACCGGCGGCAGGGCAGGGCGTTGACCGGGCCGGCCGAACCACAGGAAAAGGCCGATACGCTGTTCGTTCATCCTGACGTTCGACGGATGCTGATGGAAGGCAAGGCGCTGACTGAAGGACTGCGTGCGCTGTGCCTTTGGGGTGCGTTGCAGGTCGACCTTGCCCACAACGCCGCGAGCGAGGAAGAGCGGCAGGTCGCCGATGATCTCATCTCCCTGCTGACGCCGGTGATAAAGGGCTATGGCACTGACAAGGGCTATGAAATCGCCACCAATGCGCAACAGGTGTATGGCGGCCATGGTTACATCGCGGAATGGGGCATGGAGCAATATGTCCGCGATGCGCGCATTTCGATGATCTATGAAGGCACCAACGGGGTGCAGGCGATGGATCTGGTCGGTCGCAAGCTGGCCATGAATGGTGGCCGGGCGATTCAGCTATTCTTCAAGATTGTAGCCAGTGAAGTAGCGGAAGCAAAAAAGCACGAGAAGCTGACAGGCTTTGCCGAAGCGCTGGAAAAAGCCAACGGGCAGTTGCAGGCCGCTACGATGTGGCTGATGCAAAATGGTATGGCAAACCCCAATAACGCCGGTGCGGGCGCCTATAGCTATATGCACATCATGGGTATCGTGTCGGTGGGCCTGATGTGGCTACGTATGGCGAGCGCGGCTGTTCATATGCTTGAAGTGGGCGAGGGCAATGCCCGCTTTCTGGAGGCAAAGCTGGTCACCGCGCGTTTCTTCGCCGAACGGATCATGCCCGATGCGGGTGCGCTTCGTCGCAAGATTGAGGGTGGGGCGGAAGCGTTGATGGCATTGGACCCGGACATGTTCGCCGTGGCCTGATGGCGCTTCCGCATCTTTATTCCGGCAGGAAGTCCGGCACGGACAGGTAGCGTTCGCCTGTATCATAATTGAATCCCAGCACGCGGGAACCGGCGGGCAGATCTGGCAGCTTCTGCGCGATGGCGGCCAGGGTCGCGCCGGATGAAATACCGATCAGCATCCCTTCTTCCCGCGCGGCCTTGCGCGCCATTTCCTTGGCGTCGACGGGATCGACCTGAATCGTGCCGTCCAGCAATTGGGTGTGCAGATTGGCGGGAATGAAACCCGCGCCAATGCCCTGAATGGGGTGCGGGCCGGGTGCGCCACCACTGATGACCGGGGAAAGCGTTGGTTCGACCGCATAAACCTTCAATGACGGCCAAGCTTTTTTCAGCACTTCGGCGCATCCGGTAATATGACCGCCCGTGCCAACGCCGGTAATCAGCACATCTATGGGAGTTTCGGCGAAGTCGGCCAGAATTTCCTGCGCTGTCGTCCGGTTGTGGACATCGATGTTGGCAGGATTTTCAAATTGCTGCGGCATCCAGCTATTGGGCGTCTGCTCTATCAGTTCCAGTGCCCGTTCAATCGCGCCCTTCATGCCCTTTTCCTTGGGGGTCAGGTCAAAGCTGGCTCCGTAAGCGAGCATCAGGCGACGGCGTTCGATCGACATGGATTCGGGCATGACGAGAACAAGTTTATAGCCCTTCACCGCCGCGACCATGGCAAGACCGATTCCTGTGTTGCCGGACGTAGGCTCGATGATCGTCCCGCCGGGCTTCAGGTCACCGGACTTTTCGGCTGCTTCTATCATCGACAGCGCGATACGGTCCTTGATCGATCCGCCAGGATTGCTGCGTTCCGACTTGATCCAGACTTCGGCGGAACCGAAAAGGCGGTTGATACGGATATGTGGGGTGTCGCCAATCGTTGCGAGGATATTCGACGCTTTCATGTCACGTTCTCCGTTGACCTTCGTTCAGGCGCAATGTCGGGCGGATCGAAGGATCGTGCAAGTCTCAATTCCGGAAAAAGCCGCGCCCAGACCAGGGTAATGGCGATGGCGCCAACACCGCCCAGAACGACCGCCGCAACCGGACCGATAAACGCCGCCAGAAAGCCGGATTCGGCCTCGCCCAGTTCGTTTGAGGCGGAAATGGTGAGTTGCGACACACTGCTTACTCGACCACGCATTTCAGCGGGCGGATGACGCTGGCTCA